>JBFMAJ010000247.1:0-2937 GCA_040755775.1 Nitrospirota bacterium | reverse complement strand
CGAACCCAGATCGACAACGGCGGGGCGATTCTGGCCGCGAATGACGGCGATTCGTCCATGTTTAACCGGGATACCTATAGCTATATGTGGCCGCGCGACGGCGCCCTGGTAGCACACGCGCTGGATTTGGCCGGTTATTTCGAGTTGACCGAGAAGTTCTTTGAGTTTTGCGCCAGCCTGATGCCCAAGCCCACCTACTATCCCGAAGGCTATCTTCTGCACAAGTACAACCCGGACGGTTCGCTGGGCAGCTCCTGGCACCCATGGATACGAAATGGGAAACCCAAGCTCCCAATCCAGGAAGATGAAACGGCGCTGGTTTTATGGGCCCTCTGGTCCCATTATGAGCTATCCGGCAACCGGGCCTTCGCGGAATCTCTTTTTGACCGGATGATTCGTCCGGCCTCCAAGTTCATGCTGACCTACCGGCATGAGATCACCGGCCTCCCGCTTGAGTCCTACGATCTCTGGGAGGAGCGGTACGGGGTGTTGACCTTCACCACGGCCGCGGTGTGCGCGGGCCTGGAGGCGGGGGCCAGATTCGCGGCGCTCTTTGGCGATAAAGAACTTGAGACGCAGTGCGCTGAAGGCGCCCGGAGAATGAAAAAAGCGGTGTTGACGCATCTCTACCGTCCGGATCTGGCACGGTTCGCTCGGATGATCAATTACACGTCGGATGGAGAGTATTCGGTCGATCCGACCATCGACAGCAGTCTGTACGCGGTCTTTGCATTCGGCATCCTTCCAGCCGGTCAGCCGGAGGTGGCCAACACCATGCGGGCGATTGAGAACCGCTTGTGGATCCAGACCGACGTGGGAGGCGTGGCCCGGTATGAGAACGATTATTACCACCAGAAGAGCCACGATATCGGCCGCGTCGCGGGCAACCCCTGGCCGATCTGCACGCTCTGGCTCGCCCACTGGTTCATCGAGACCGCCAAAAGCCGGGACGACCTGAAACGGCCGAAAGAGATTATCGAATGGGTGGCCAACCATGCGCTTCCAAGCGGCGTGCTGGCGGAGCAGCTGCATCCCTATACGGGAGAGCCGGTGTCCATCTCGCCATTGACGTGGAGCCATGCCGCCTTTGTTGAGGCCATTCTGGTCTATACTCGTCAGTACCAGGCGCTGACCGCCGAGGCTCCTCGCCGAATCCCAAAAGAGGCGCGGAAACAAAAGGTGGCGGTGCAGGAGAAGCGAAGATGATCAAGACGGAACACCTCGACGCCGCGTGCATCAATACCATTCGGACGCTCGCCATGGATGCGGTCCAGGCCGCCAACTCCGGCCATCCGGGTACGGCGATGGCCATGGCCCCGGTGGCGTACACGTTGTGGAACCGGATCCTCCGGTTCGACCCCGCCGATCCCATCTGGCCGAACCGGGATCGCTTCGTGCTGTCGATCGGTCACGCGTCGATGCTGCTCTATTCAGCCCTTCATCTTGCCGGCGTCAAGGCGGTCAATGCCAAATATGAGCGGCTGGGCGGGTTGTCGGTCACTCTGGAGGACATCAAACGGTTCCGCCAGCTGGACAGCAAATGCCCGGGCCATCCGGAGTACCGTTGGACCTCGGGCATCGAGACGACCACGGGCCCCTTGGGGCAGGGGGTGGCCACCAGCGTCGGCATGTCGATTGCCGGCCGGTGGATGGCCCACTATTTCAATCGTCCCGGCTTCGAACTGTTCAATTATGACGTCTATGCCCTCTGCGGCGACGGGTGCATGATGGAAGGGATCACCGGTGAAGCGGCCTCGCTGGCCGGCCATTTGAAGCTCTCCAATCTGTGCTGGATCTATGACAACAACAAGATCACGATCGAGGGGCACACCGATTGGGCGTTCAGCGAAGACGTGGCCACGCGCTTCATCGGCTACGGCTGGAACGTCACGCGCGTCGGCGACGCGAATGACCTGGGCATGCTTCATCGGGCCTTCACGACGTTTAAACGGACAGCCGATCGGCCGACGCTGATCATCGTTGACAGCCACATTGCCTATGGTTCGCCGAACAAGCAAGACACGCATGCCGCCCACGGCGAGCCTCTGGGCGAAGAAGAGATCCGGCTGACCAAACGGAATTACGGCTGGCCGGAGGAGGCCAAATTTCTTGTCCCGGACGGGGTCAGAGAGCATTTTCAGGAAGGCATCGGCGCGCGCGGGCATGCGCTGCGCGAAGCATGGATGGCCGCGTTCAAGAAGTACCAGTCACGGTATCCTGAGTTGGCCGACCATTTGGACGCAATGCAGCATCGCCAGCTTCCGGATGGTTGGGATAAAGATCTCCCGACATTTCCCGCCGATCCCAAAGGCGTGGCCGGGCGGGACGCCTCGGGGAAGGTGCTCAATGCGCTGGCCAAACGCGTGCCCTGGCTGATCGGCGGCTCGGCTGACCTGGCCCCCTCCACCAAGACCCGTCTGACGTTCGAAGGCGCCGGTGATCTGACCCGCGAAAACCCGGGAGGGCGGAACCTCCATTTCGGCATCCGGGAGCACGCGATGGGAGCGGTCCTGAATGGCCTGGCGCTCTCGAAGGTCCGGCCGTTCGGCTCCGGATTTCTCATCTTCAGCGATTATGCGCGGCCGGCGATCCGGCTCGGCGCGATCATGGAAATTCCGGCGATTCACATTTTCACGCACGATTCCATCGGCGTCGGCGAAGACGGGCCGACCCATCAGCCGGTCGAGCAGTTGGCCTCGCTCCGGGCCATTCCGGGCCTCATCACGTTAAGGCCGGCCGACGCCAACGAGGTGGCTGAGGCGTGGCGGGTGATCATGACGCTTCGGCATGAACCGGTGGCCCTCGTTCTGACCCGTCAACCGCTTCCAACGCTGGACCGCTCACGGTATGCTCCCGTCTGCGGCGTGGAAAAGGGGGCTTACGTGCTGGCCGATGCCGCGGACGGGAAGCCCGAGGCCATATTGCTTGCCACCGGCA
>JBFMAJ010000246.1:0-2984 GCA_040755775.1 Nitrospirota bacterium | reverse complement strand
GCAGTACCGGAACCGCCGGGTGCTCGTGGTGGGCGGCGGCGATAGCGCGCTGGAAGCGGCCGCCGGCCTGGCGGAGGTGCCCGGCGCGACCGTTGCCCTCTCCTACCGGAGCGAGGTCTTCAGCCGCGCCAAGGAAAAAAATCGCCGCCGGGTGGCCGAGGCGCAGGCGGCGGGCCGGCTGCGGCTGCTGATGAAATCGACGATCGGCGCCATCACGCCCGATGCGGTGCGGATCGAACGGGAGGGCGCGCCGCTGGAGCTGCCCAACGATGACGTGATCGTCTGCGCGGGCGGCGTGCTGCCGACGGAATTTCTCAAAAAACTCGGCATCCGGGTCGAGACCAAGTACGGCACCGCCTGAGGCGTCTCCGGACGCCCCGCGTTGACATGGCGCGGGGAACGTGCTAGGGTCGCCCCGTTTCATGGATCGCGCCATGCGATGGTCCCGTTTCAGCAAGCCCGCCGCCGTTCCGCTGCTCGCTTTTTTCGCGTTCTGCCATCTCTTCTTCGCCACCTACGCGGTGGCCTGCGCCTTCCATCACGTCGGCGCCCCGTCGCACCATCATCAACGCCCGGCCACGCATCACGATTCGCTCTGCAATACGATTCAGTGCGGCGGCTCGGCCGTCGTTCTGCCCGGCCAGTCGTCGCCCGCCGACCTGCCGGCGGTTCACTCATTCGCCGTTCCCGTCGAGAGCAGTCACTGCTCCGCGCTCTTCCCGTCGTCCGCCGCCTCCCGCGCGCCCCCGCCGTTCTCCTCCTGACGCTCCGTTCCGCGTTGCACTGATATGGCGCTGCCGGGTCTTCCGGGCCGGCGCCGATCGGATATTGGAGGACAAGGATGAGGTATCTCGTTCATGGATGTGCGATTTCATTGGTGGTGCTGTGCATCGGCCATGGCTCCGCCTGGGCGCATGGGTTCGCCGGGCAGCGGTTTTTCCCGGAGCCGCTGGTGATGGAAGATCCCTTTCCGGCCGACGCCATGACGCTGCCGGGGATTTCCTATCGCCGAGGCGCGGACGAGCGGGAGCTGTCGCTTGGGGCCGAGCTGGAAAAACGGATCACGCCGGCCATCGGCGTCGGCGCGGAAGTGGAGTTCATTTGGATCAATCCGCTTGATCCGGCCGAGCCCAACCTGCGGGGCTACGGCAACCCGGAGTTCTTCATCAAATGGATGCCGGTGCTGAACGCCGAGCGCGAAGCCATGGTCGGCCTGAGCCTGGCGCTGGAGTCAAGCATCGGCAACGGCAACGTGAGCGAGCATCATGCCGCGCTGCACCCGCAGCTCGCCTTCAGCAAGGGCCTGGGCGATCTGCCCGACTCGTGGGGGTGGCTGCGGCCGCTGGCCGTGCAGGGCGCGGCCGGATTGGAGTTTCCCATCGGCGCGACCGATCCGGAGGGCACGGTGCTGACCTACCATCTGCTCATCGAATACAGCCTCCAGTATCTTCAGGCCTTCGTCAAGGATATCGGCCTGCCCAGACCGTTGTCCCGCCTCTTCCCCATCGTTGAATTTGGGTTCCAGACGCCGCTCAGTGGGGATGAAAAAGGACGCACCGAAGCGTTCGCCTATCCCGGCCTGATCTGGGCCGGCAAGCGCATTGAGGTCGGCGCGGGCGCGCAGATTCCTCTGACAAATGAAGCGGGGAGCGGCGTGGGGATCGTCGGCCTGGTGCAGTTCTACCTTGATGACCTCTTCCATCTTCAGCCGATCGTTCCATGATAGGGCGAATTGCAGAAGCGGTCGCGTGGGCGTGGCTGGCTTGGCACGCGGGGGCGTCTGCGACCCCCGCATGGGCTCACGCGTTTCCGGAACGCTCCCAGCCGCGGGTCGGCTCGACGATCGATCAGCCGCCGCCGGAGGTGCGGATCTGGTTTGACGGCCGGCTGGAGCCGCTCTTCAGCACGATCACCGTGGTCGACCAGCAGGCGCACCGGGTGGGCGGGGAGCAGGGCGGCGTCGACGCCGACGATGCGACGCAATTGGCGACGCCGCTCCCGCCGCTGCCGCCCGGCGTCTACCGGGTGCGATGGGATGTGATCGCCGTGGACGGCCACCGGACCGAAGGTAATTTCACCTTCACCATCCGCGGGCCATGACCCACGGCCTGCTGTCCGCGCACGTCTGGATCGACGCCATTTTCCGTGGGTTGGAGCTGGCCGCGCTCCTGTTGTGGGGCGGCCTCGGCGCCTTTCGGGCGCTGGTGTTTCGGCCGGCGGCCGGCGGCGCGGTGGAAACAACGAACCGGTTTGAGCGCCGCGTGATCATTGGCGGACTGTGGCTCTTTCTGGCGGCGATGGCCGGGGAGTTCATCCATCAAGCGATGGAAATGAGCCGGCGCCCCTTCGGCGAGCTTGGTCCCGTCATCTGGCCGATGATGACCCGGACCCATTTTGGGCGGATTTGGCTCGCGCAACTGGCGCTGCTGGGGCTGCTGGCGTGGCTGGTCGCCGGCCATGGCGCGGGCGAGGCGAACAGACGGCGGTTCCTCATCCTCGTCGCCCTACTCGCGCTGACTCAATCCTTGTCGGGCCACGCCGCCAATCAAGGCAATTGGTCCCCGGGCGTCCTGGTCGATTGGCTCCATCTGCTGGCCGTGTCATTTTGGGCTGGTGGAGTGGTCCCGCTCGCGTTGCTGGTGCCCCGGCTGTTGAAACCGTTGGATGCGAGAACCGCTCGACTCTTCCTCATCCAAACGTTGGAGCGCTTTTCCGCCATGGCCGTGCCGTGCGTCGGCATCTTGGTGGCGACCGGCCTGCTGAGCGCCGCGTGGCGTGGCGTGCAATCGGCCGATCTCTTCGGACCGGACTACGCGCGCGTGCTGGCGCTGAAAGTCGCGCTGGCCGCGGTGGCCGTGGGGCTCGGCGGCGTCAGCCGGTTCATCATTCTTCCCCGCCTGCGCCGAGGCCCGGCCGAAGAGAGCCGGGCAACCCGGCGCCTGTTCGGCCGCGTGATCGCGGCGGAAGTCGGCGCGGCCGCCGCC
>JBFMAJ010000245.1:0-2985 GCA_040755775.1 Nitrospirota bacterium | reverse complement strand
AAGGCCGGGGATCGGCGGCAGGCGGCCATGGCCTGGGAGGCCGGCCGGCGCTTCAAGGAAGCGGCCGCGCTCTACGAGGAGTTGGGCGAGGTGGACAAGGCCCGGGGCCTGTACGAGAAACTGGGCGATTACTATCACGCGGCGGTGCTGTGCCGCGAGTTGGGCCATCAAGGGCGGACGATCGAGCTGCTCCAAAAGGTGGATACGGAATCGGACGATTACTACCGGGCGTCGCTGCTCCTGGGCGAGCTGTTCGTGTCGCAGCAGATGTGGGACGCGGCCCGGGAGCGCTATGTAAAACTCGTCGGCGACGAGCAGGCCGGGCCGGACATTCAGCTTGAACCGCTCTACCGGCTGGCGATGCTGGCCGAGAAACAGCGCGATTATCCGGCCGCGCTGCGATGGTACGAGAAAATTCTGTCCCACGACGTGAACTATCGGGACGCCATGGGCCGGGCCAATCTGATCAAACGCGCGTTGTCGAGCGCCAAGCGCGCGATGGCCGAGGCGCCGCGCGAGGCCAGCACCGTCGTGGACCACGGTGCCGGGGCGAAACCCCGCCGGTACCGCATTATCAAAAAGGTCGGCCAGGGCGGCATGGGCATCGTCTATCAGGCGGAGGACACGGTGCTGGGCCGCATCGTTGCCTACAAGGTGCTCCCGCCCAGCGTCAAGGAGCAGCCGAAAGTGCTGGCCAGCTTTCTGCGCGAGGCGCGGATCGCCGCCTCCTTGAGCCATCCCAACATCGTTGCCGTGCACGACGCCGGCCACGAGGGGGGCGAGCTCTACATCGTCATGGAGTACGTCGACGGCATGAGCCTGAAGGAGCGGTTGAACGAGGTCGCGCCGCTGCCCTTCAATGAGTTCATGCACGTGGCCGTGCAGCTCTGCCAGGGGCTCGCCTATGCACATCGGCAAAAAGTGGTCCATCGTGACATCAAGCCGGCCAACGTCATGCTGGGGCAGGACGGTCGCGTGAAGATCATGGATTTCGGCCTGGCCAAAGTCGTCAGCGACGCGTTGGCCGACCGGACCTCGGTCAAGGGCACGCCGCTCTATATGGCTCCCGAGCAGGTGACCGGCGACCAGGTCGATCAGCAATCCGACATCTATTCGCTGGGCTGCACGCTCTATCGCATGGCGACCGGCCGGCCGCCCTTTACCGGGGGCGATCTCTACTACCATCACCTGCACACGCCGCCGGAGCCGCCGGTGTCGATCAATCCGAGCATCCACCCGCAGCTCAATCGCCTGCTCCTGACCTGCCTGGCGAAGAAGAAGAAGGAGCGGTTCAGCGACGTGGCCTTGATCATCAAAGCGCTGCAGGCGATTCCCGCCCCGCCCGGCCTGGCCGTCAACTCATGAAATGGGCTCTCGCCCTGGCGCTGCTGGCCGCGGCGGGCTGGGCCGGCTATGAATGGCTCAATGACGTCATGACGCGCGAGACCCTCGGCTCGGCCATCGAGGCGGCGATCGAGGATCCGCGCGCGCGCGGCCTGGAGCAGATTCGCGCCGAGATTCGGGATGCGGCCCGTCGGGCAGGCATCGATGTGGGGCCGGAGGCGATCGAGTTGGCGTTGTCGGCCTCGGACCGGCAGCCGATCGCCGGGCAGATGGCGGCGCAGGCCGGCCTGATGACGAGCGCGCAGCGCATCACGGCCCGCGTGCGGTACGAGCGGCGCGTCTGGGGGCGGCCGAGAACCGCCCTGATCGAGCGATCGAAAGTCTATATCGCCGCGGCGGCGCCTGCGCCCGGTCCGCAGGATCGGCTGCTCGGCCAAATTCCCTGAATGTCCCGCCCCCGTACGACGATCGATCGCGGTTGACAGCCCGGAGTGTCCCCGCTAGAATGGCCGGGCAGCCGTAGGGGGCTGCTCAGCCACCATCGGAATCATTGCATGGCAAATCCGGCCATAGAGTCCGACCGCCGATATGAAACGGTCTCCATTTCCTTCCCCGATCGGCGGGCCGAACCGCGGCGCCGGTTTCGCCGATTTCTGATCTCCTTGCCGGTGAGCTGCCGTGACCGCGCGAAGCTGGTCGAAAGTTATTCGTTGGACATCGGGCTGGGCGGCATTGCGCTGCTGGCTGAGCAATCCGCGCCGATCGGCGGCGAGTTGATTCTGCAATTTTCGTTTTCTCCCGATCTCTACGTGGAGTTTCACAGCGAAGTGGTTCACGCGAGCGAAAGCACGGAGCTCAGCCGGCAGGCCACCGTCGGATTGCAGTTCATCCGAGGCACGGACACCGAGCGAAAGGCGCTGGCCTCCTACCTGGCCGGCATCGCCAACATGACCATTCAGCCGCCCGCCGCCTGGACGGCGCCGGGATTGTGGCACCGGTCGGAATTCCTCTCCTCGCGGCTGATCACGATGGATCCGTCCGCCGGTCCGCCGGGGCAACCGGGTTGGCCGGGCGGCTGGGAACGCCAGGTGCAAGAGGAGTTCGTGCGCGCGGTCATCCCACCGGAGCTGGCGGAGAACGGTCTTCGGCTGATCACGGTCGAAGGCACGATCCGTCATGTCATCGGCGCGGCGCCGGAAGCGACCCTGCTCCTGCGGCTGAAGGTCTCGGCGATCAAACGGGCCACCGTCAATCTGCAATTGTTTTTCGTCAATCCGGGCACCGGCCAGATCATCGCCGAAGGGCAGCAAGTCCTGGCCTTCGCCAATCCCGGCGGCCGGCTGATTCCGGTGCCGTCCGAGTTCCTCGCCCACTATCGGCAACGCTTCATCTGAGCCGTTGCCGGTCACAAGGCGCAAGCCGTTCCGGTGGACTTGAGCATGGTCACCTTTTTGGAGCTATCCCGCTATTTCGAACGGCTGGAGGGCACCAGCAAGCGGCTGGAGATGTTCACCATTCTGGCCGAGCTGTTCGCGAAAGCCGATCCCGCCGAAGTTGCGCCGATCGTCTACCTGACCAAGGGCGAACTGCTGCCGTCGTTTCGCGCCTTGCAGATGGGGATGTCGGAAAAACTGCTGATTC
>JBFMAJ010000244.1:0-2987 GCA_040755775.1 Nitrospirota bacterium | reverse complement strand
CGCTGCGAGGCCTGCCGCGGCGAGGGGCAGAACAAGATCGAAATGCACTTCCTCCCCGACGTCTACGTCACCTGCGACGTCTGCAAGGGGCAGCGCTACAATCGCGAAACGCTGGAAGTCCAGTACAAGGAGCGCAACATCGCCGGCGTGCTGGCCATGACGGTGGAGCAGGCGCTGGCCTTTTTTGCACCAATTCCCCACTTGAAATCCCGGCTGCAGACGCTCCATGAGGTGGGGCTGGGCTACATCACGCTGGGCCAGTCGGCCACGACGCTCTCGGGCGGCGAGGCGCAGCGGGTGAAACTGGCCAAAGAGCTGTCGCGCCGGGCGACCGGCCGGACGCTCTATATTCTGGACGAGCCGACCACCGGCCTCCATTTTGCCGACGTGCAGAAATTGCTGGAGGTGCTCGACCGGCTGGTGGAACAGGGCAACACCGTGGTCGTGATCGAGCACAATCTGGAAGTGATCCGGAACGCCGACTGGATCATCGACCTCGGGCCTGAGGGGGGTGACAAGGGGGGGCGCCTTGTCGCCGCAGGCAGTCCGGCCGAGCTGGCCGGCCGGCCGACGTCGGCCACCGGCCGCTGCTTGAAGGAATGGGCTCCGTCGGCTTGACTCCGCTTTGACGGTTGATTAAGATGCCTTTGATGTCGTCGCCGATGTTCCGCCCGGTGTGCTCTCTCCTGCTGCTGGTTGCGCTCATCGGCTGCCATGAACCCCCGCAGCCATTGTCGGCCCTGGAACCGGTAACGCCCATCGTGCCGCCATTTGCCTCCGGCCTAGTCGGGGAGCCGGCGGCGCTCGATCCCTCCGCGATGGACGCCATGGCGCTGATCAAGAGCTACCAGGACCGGCTCGACCGCAACCCGCAGGATCTGGAGGCGCTCGTGTTCCTGGGCAACGCCAGCTATGACATCAAGCGCTACGATGAAGCCGAATCGATGTACCGCCGCGCGCTTGCGATAGACCCGGAGCTTGTTCAAGTGCGGACCGACCTGGCCACCGCGCTGCACCGGCAGGGCCGATCGCAGGAGGCAATCGAGGAATTGCAGCGCGTGCTGGTGGTCGATTACCGGCATGAAACAGCGCTCTATAATTTGGGCCTGCTCAAGCTCAACGTGCTCGGCGACCACAACGGCGCCATTGCCACGTGGGAGCAGTTGCTGGAAGCGACCGAGGACGCGGAGCTCAAAGCCAAGGTGCAGGGCATGATCGACACCGTCCGCCATGCGCGCCCTCAGGCGGCGCTTTCGCCAGCGGGTCCGTCATGATCATCCGGTTGATACTGATCGTCATCGCGACCATTCTGGGATTGGTTGTGCTCAACTGGTTCTGGCAATTTTTAAAAGCGTCGCAGGCCAACGCGCGTCGGGAGCGCCTCGCGCCCCGCGTCGGCGAGCCGATGGTGCAGGATCCGCAGTGCCGCACGTATCTGCCCCAAAGCGCGGCGCTCCAGATGGAGATCGACGGACAACGCCACTATTTTTGCAGCCGCCAGTGCGCCGACCGGTATCAGGAGCGCATGGTCGCGCAGAAGGGAGCCTGATGCAATTCTTTCTTGATACGGCGAATTTGAAGGAAATCCAGGAGGCCGTCCACTACGGGTTGATCGACGGCGTCACCACGAATCCCTCCCTGGCGGCCAGGGAGGGGCGCCCGTTTCACGACCTGATCCGCGAGATCTGCCGCATCGTGCAGGGGCCGGTCAGCGCCGAAGTCGTCAGCGTGGAGGCCGACGCGATGATCAAGGAAGGGCGCGTGCTGGCGAAATTGGACGACCACGTCGTGGTGAAAATTCCGATGATCCCGGAGGGGCTCCGGGCGATCCGGGCGCTGGCGGCCGAGGGGATCAGGATCAATACGACGCTCATCTTCTCGCCCACGCAGGCGCTGCTGGCGGCCAAGGCGGGGGCGACCTACGTCAGCCCGTTCATCGGGCGTTTGGACGACGTCAGCCAGGTCGGCATGGAGCTGGTCCAGCAGATCGTGACGATCTTCCGCAACTACACGCTGCCCACCCAGGTGCTGGTCGCCAGCGTGCGCAATCCCACGCACGTGGTGGAGGCGGCGATGCTCGGGGCCGACGTGTCGACGATGCCCTACGCCGTGCTGCAGCAACTGGCCAAACACCCGCTCACGGACATCGGGTTGAAGAAATTCCTCGCCGATTGGGAAAAAATGCCGAAATCGTAGGGGCGGGTTTGAAACCCGCCCCTACGACATCAATGCGCATGGACCGTCGGGGTAATTCATGAATTGCCCTACCGGTAATTGGTAAATTGCAGCGCGACCGGTAAATCTTCTTTGCCGCGCAGCAGGCCGATGACGGTCTGCAGATCGTCCTTGTTTTTTCCGCTCACCCGCAATTGCGGCCCCTGAATCTGGGTTTGGACTTTCAGGCCGCTGTCTTTAATTAACTTGGTAATCGTCTTCGCATCCTCGCCCGCGATCCCCTGTTTCAGCTCGATTCGCTGACGGACCGTGCCGGCCAGCGCCGCCTCCACGTTGCCGGGGTTGAGCGCCTTGAGCGAAATGCCCCGCTTGATCAGCCGCGCGTGCAGAATGTCGAGCACCGCCTTGAGCTTGAACTCATCGTCTGAGATGACGACCAGCGCTTTGTCGGCTTCGATCGCGATGTCGCTTTTGCTCCCTTTGAAATCGAACCGCTGGCGGATTTCCTTCATCGCCTGATCGACGGCGTTGCGGACCTCCTGCGTATTCAGCTCGGAGACGATGTCGAAAGAAAATTGCGCGGCCATGAGAATTTTTTCCTACGGCAGGTCGCCCTTGGGTTCAACACCTTGCGGCATCAGGGGCGGCGCATCGACAATCTCCACGCCTTCGGGCGGCGTGAAGGCGAAGACGCGGTCATCCAGCCCCTTGTTGAGCTTGATATTGGTGAATTCAAACGTTGTTTGAGCCCCGCTCGGATCGTGCAGCGTCACGCGGCGGATCAGAAAACTTTTCGCGTCAGCCTCGACGAC
>JBFMAJ010000243.1:0-2989 GCA_040755775.1 Nitrospirota bacterium | reverse complement strand
CGGCGCTGAACGTGGCCGCGCCCGTACTCCGGTATCGGGCCAGCAGGTCGTCGACCGCGCCCGCAAACGCCGACGCCGGCGGGGCGGAAAGCGCCGTGACGGCGGCGAGCATGATCACCCGCGTCACCAGGGGTCGGCTCACCGCGCGGGGACGCGCCACATCCCGCCGCTTGTCGCCCGTGATCATCGACGCAATGAGGTTCTCCCGGTGCGCCGCGCTGGAGAAGAACACGCCGGCGACGTGGAGGGCGACGAGGAGCAGCGTCAGGCCGGCACAGAACTCATGCGCCTCCTCAACCGCCTCCGCCCATCGATCGTCCGCCGCCGCCATCAACGGCCAGAGCGGGCCGGCATATTCCTGGCCGCCGTACAGGACCAGGCCGGAGAGCGTCGTCAGCAACAGGCTCAGCAGCAGCGCGATGACCATCGCGCCGCCGGCCGGCCCATGGCCCAGATAGCGCTCCGCTCGAAAAAACAGGAGATTTTTGAGATAGGCCAGGACCGTCAGGGGGGAGAAGAGAAAGTCGCCGAAGCGGGCGTGGCGGGCGCCCACCAGCCCCCAGATGATCCGCAGCAGGACGAGCCCCAGCACCAGATAGCCGGCGCTCACGTGCCAGCTCAGCCGCTCATCCTGGGTCAGGAAGGCGATGACGACGGCAGGCGCCAGCGTCCAGTGAAAGAGCCGCACAAAGGGATCCCACACCCGGATCATGGCTCGTGTTCTTGCGGGTTGTGCCATTACCCTCCTCCTTCCAGCGTCTGCCCTCACCATACACGGCCAACCTGAAACCAAGCTGAATGCGCGTGGAGATGCCGCTCTCCTGCAACGCGCCGCGCCGCGTTGGCACCGGCGCGAAGTACACGTTGAGACCCCTTCGGTGGTACAATGGGCCGTGGCAAAACCAGGACGAGCCAGATGATCTGTCGATCCTACAATCGCCGGCTGGAGCGGACGGCCTGATGGGCGACTTCGGCCAACACGCGGGCCACGCGCGGCCGGGCCGGCGCTGGCTCTGGCTGCTGGCGCTGCTGAGCGGAACCCTGTTGCTCATGGCCGGTTCCGGCGCCGCCGCCGTCTGGTATTTGTCCCGCGACTTGCCCGACGTGGCCACCGTGCAGTACTACCGCCCCAGCCAGGTGACCCAGGTCTATGCCGACAACAATGCGCTGATCGGGCAGTTTTACGTCGAGAAACGGTTGCTGGTGCCGCTGGATCGCGTGCCCCAAACGCTCTGGCAGGCGATGATCGCGGTGGAAGATACGCGCTTTTTCGAGCACCGCGGCATCGACCCGGTCGGCATCCTGCGGGCCTTCCTGACCAATCTGGGCGCCCTGGAGGTCCGCCAGGGCGCCAGCACGATCACGCAGCAATTGGCCCGCGCGTTGTTTCTGACGCCGGAACGCAGCCTCACCCGCAAAGTCAAAGAAGCGCTGCTGGCCGGGAAGATCGAGCGGCTCCTGACCAAAGAGCAGATCCTGGAGCTCTATCTGAATCAAATTTACTTCGGGCAGGGTGTCTACGGCGTGCAGGCGGCGGCGCTGACCTATTTTGGCAAAGAAGTGGATGCGCTCAATCTGGCCGAAGCGGCCTTTCTGGCCAGCCTGCCCAAGGCGCCCAGCGATTATTCTCCTTACCGCCATCCGGATCGGGCCAAGCAACGGCAGGGGGTCGTGCTGCGCCGCATGGTCGAAGCGGGATTTATTGATGAAGCTCAACTGCGGGAAGCTTATCAGCAGGATCTCTACTTTGAGCGGCCGGCGGCGGCTGAAGAGATCGCCCCCTATTTTGTCGAAACGATCCGGCAGCATTTGAGGGCGCAATATGGGGAAGATGCCGTCTATAAAGGCGGGTTGAAGGTTTACACCACGCTCAACGTCGCCCTGCAGCAAGCGGCCAGGCAGGCGATTGAGCAAGGGCTCCGGGAGCTGGACAAACGGCAGGGGTTTCGCGGCCCTATTGGGCATGTCTCCACCGAGCCGGCTGCACCGGTCGCGATGGAGCAAGAAGGGGCCGCGGAAGCCAAGGCAGGCAGCTTGCTGGCCGCCCAAATCAAGCCGGGGGACCTCCTGGAAGCGGTCGTCACCAAAGTGGGAGCCGAATCGGTGGAGGTGGCCGTCGGCCGGGAGCTGACGGGCACCATCGACAAGTCGGCCATGGCGTGGGCCAGCCGAAAACTGGTTGGACCTAGTTTCTCAAAAGTGGAGGAAATAAAGAATTTTGCCCCGAAAGATATCGTTTCTGTGGGTGATGTGATTACTGTTGGGGTCCTAAATATAGACAAAAGTGGTAAGAAAGGAACATTTTCTCTGGAGCAAGAGCCGCTGGTGGAAGGAGCGTTACTTGCCCTGGACCCGCAAACCGGCGGCGTGCGAGCGATGGTCGGCGGTTACGATTTCCGCCGGAGTGAATTTAATCGCGCCACGCAGGCCCGTCGCCAGCCGGGCTCCGCCTTCAAGCCGTTTATTTATATGGCGGCGCTGGAGCAGGGGTTGACGCCGTCGACGATTCTGATCGACGGGCCGATTATTTATCAGGACCCCGGGCTGGACAAAGTCTGGAAGCCGGTCAACTATGAGGATCGCTTCTACGGCCCCGTCTCGCTACGGGAAGCGCTGATTTACTCACGGAACTTGGCGACGATTCGATTGCTCGAGCAGGTGGGTATTCCCCGGGCCGTGCAGATGGCCCAGCAACTGGGCATTCGCAGCCCGTTGGCCCGGGATCTCTCCCTGGCGCTGGGCTCGTCGGGGGTGACCCTGCTGGAGCTGACCTCCGCCTACGGCGTGCTGGCCAACGAGGGCATGCGGGTGGATCCCATGATGATTCGATCGGTGACCGATGCATCCGGGCAAATCCTCGAGTTCCATGAGCCGATGCCGTACGAAGCGCTGCCCCGGACGACGTCGTACCTGATGACCAATCTGCTGCAGGACGCCGTGCAGCGGGGGACGGGCCAACGGGCCAAGATTCTCGGCCGCCCCGTGGCGG
>JBFMAJ010000242.1:0-3037 GCA_040755775.1 Nitrospirota bacterium | reverse complement strand
GGCCGCCGGCGCGATGCATCCGCCCGGCGGCCGGTTTCAAGAGCTCTACGGCGAGCGAATCATCGTCATGGAGCGGTTTGATCAAGACCGGGCGGCGGAGCTTCAGCGGCAACTCAACCAATTGATGCAGCAGCGTGCGCAGTTTGAGCGCGCTCAAGCCGGACGGCTGCAGGAAAGTCTCGGCCGCACCGCGATCGACACCGCGCGCTTGATCCGCGCGGAACAGCGCGAGATCGAGAGCCGCATTTACTCAATGACCGGCGAGCTCGATCGGATGGCCGTGAATCCCCTGGCGGGCCTGCAGCCGCAACTGGGACGGGGCATCGTGGCGGCTGCGCAGCGCTACCCGGCGAGCAGCGACGCGTTTCAAGCCGCCGTGCGCAAGGAGACCGCCCGGCTGGAGCAGATGGGGAAACGGATGAGCCTGCGCCTGCGGAGCGAGTTAAACGAGCTGACGGGCCGCCAGGCGCTGTCTGGCCAGCTCGCCGCGCGGCGACACGCCGAGGCCATGGCGTCAACCCGCCGGGCGGTTCAGACGGCGGATGCCTCCTACCTGATGTGGGGGCGTACACGGCTTCAAGAGCTGTCGATGCGGGCGGCGCGGCAGCATCCGCCGGAGGTCTATGAAGAGATGGCGGGCGACACTCGGGCCATCCTGGCGGGGCCCGCCGGCGTGAGCGGCTTTGCCGAGTACGGCGCCGCGGCCATGGTCGGGGTCATTTTCGGCATGGCATGGTTCGGGTCGTCGTCACGATGGGATACGCGGGGATTGGTCCAACGACTGCTTCCCCGGCGGATTCGACAGTTTTTTGCCGGGAGTCCGCGGCCGTACCCGCCGCCGATGTCGCCGTTGGCTCAATCGATGATGTTCTTGAGCTGGCCCAGGGAAGTGATCTTCGGCCCCCATGTTGCCGAAGGCATCGGCCGGTATGCGGCCAAGGATCGCATTCAAACCGCGTTGCTGATGACGGACCGCCAGGTTGCGCAACTGGGTCATCTGGAACCGGTGATCTCATCGCTCGAGCACGCGGGCATCCAGTGCACCGTCTTCGACGGAGTCGAGCCGGGAGTGCCCGATACCGTGGTCGCCAACGCGTATGAACGACATCGCCACGCTCAGCATGATCTCGTGGTCGCCGTCGGGGGAGGCAGCGTGATCGATACGGCCAAAGCGGTCGCCCTCCTGTTGTCCAACGGCGGCAAGATCGAAGACTATGTCGGATTGGACAAGATACCGTCGCCGTTGCCGCATTTTTATGCCGTGCCGACGACGGCCGGTTGCGGCAGCGAAACGAGCCAATTTTGCATCGTGTTGGATACACGGCGGAAAACGAAGCTGGAAATTTTCTGCCGCCGGGTGATTCCGACGATGATCCTGATCGATCCGACGCTCATGGTCACCATGCCGTCCGACCTGACGGCCAGCAGCGGCATCGACGCCCTGAACAACGCCATCGAGGCCTATTTTTCCACCTGGGCGACGCCCCTGACCGACACGCTGGCGCTGCACGCCGTCCGGTTGATTTGCAGCTCTCTGCGGCCGGCGGTCGTCAACAGCCACGATCTGGACGCGCGGCAACAGATGGCCATGGCCGCGCTGGAAGCTGGTCTGGCCTTCAATAACGCCCAGTGCGGCGCGGCGCATGCGTTGGGGCATCCGATTGCCGGCGTCTTTAACGTGCCGGAGCGGCTGAGCGCGGCGATTCTCTTGCCCCACGTCATGCGCTTCAATCTCAGCGTCAACATGCCCCGCATGGCGGAAGTGGCGGTGGCCATGGGTGAGCCGGTGGAAGGCTTGAGCCCACGGGCCGCGGCGGAACGGGCGATTACCGCCGTGCAGTGGCTGCTGGCGGACATCGGGCTCCCCAGCTCATTGGACCAGGTGGGCGTGACGCGGGAGTCGATTCCCGAGCTGACGCAACAGGCATTGCAGGACGCGTTTTTGCGGACCAACCCGCGCGCCATGAACCACGGAGAGATCCGGCAGATCTATCAAGAGGCGTTCGAAATCGGCTGGTCGCCGTACGCGTCGGAGGAGCGGGAAGAGACCGTGCACTAAAGGCGGCGGGCGTCAACCACCGCTGATCGCACCAGATTCGTCGCCGAAGCGGTTCTCCCGGCCGCTTCGGCGACGTTTATCAGAACGCGCAGCCGGCTTCAGGCGGCCAATGCAACAGCACGTGAGCATAGCGGCTCATGTGCATGTCGGCGTTGGCCCGTTCGAAATAGGCCTTCCAAAATGCGCCAATCTGTTCCGCCTGCGCCGGAGAGGCGGCTGACGCGCCGGCCACATAGACGCAGATTCCTGACAGATTGGGGATCCGATCGGCCCGTTCCAGCTCATCGAGCAGGGCCTTCGTTGAGTCCGGCGTCCAGGCCACTTTTTGAAAACGGTGCGGCGCGTAATCCTCGATCATGTCCGACATGAGGACGAGCACCTTGCGGTGCGCGACGTTGTGGAACAGTTTTTCGGTCAGCAAGAGCGAGCTGAGAATGTCGGTCTGGGCGCTGTTCTCGCGCCGGGTGAAGAGCGAATCGGCCTGAGCGGTAAGCGCCTCCTTGAGCTTGGGCATCTGGGCTTCGACCGCCTGCACGTGTTGTTTGTGCTTGAGCAGATTGTCGGTCCAGCCGTTGAACGGCGGCAGCGCGGGCAGGGTGACATCGATCAAGGGGCGAAATCCCGTGAGCGTCCGGTCGGTGATGGGGGCGACAAGCAGCCGGTCGCCCGGCTGCAGCGTGGGGATGATCTGCGTGGTCAGCGCTTCCGTGAAGAGTTTCCGGTCTTCGAGCCGGATGCTTTGCGAGAGATCGACGAAAACGACGTATTCGGTTCCCGGCGGTTCACCGGCGGCCGTTGCGGAAAGCCGGCAGCCGACGAGCAGGAAGAACCCGCCCATCAGCAGCAGGCCGATGAGCAGGCCGAGCGCGTAGTCCCGCCGCTCGCGCCGCCGAGCGGTTGGTGAACGCCGCCGGCTCATTTGACGCCTCCATTCGGCTCGTGCGATTGCACGTCCGGCTCCACTTCGGGCCACCATTG
>JBFMAJ010000241.1:0-3060 GCA_040755775.1 Nitrospirota bacterium | reverse complement strand
CGGGCTTTTTCTTGGCCGGTTTCCGGCTCGTCCGTCCTTTTTTTGCCATGGCACGCTCCTTTGCGTGATCCAAATGAATGCGTATCTTTTTGCGACCTAGGGTCGGATTTGGGCAATTGTAGGAAGGTTCTTGGGAAAAATCAATAGAAAGAAACGGTAGAACTGAACCGACGGCTAACGCTGCGCCACCGGCACGTACGGCCTGTCGTGCTGGCCCTCATAGATCTGATCCGGCCGGAACAGGCGGTTTTCCTTCAGTTGCTCGATCCAATGGGCCAGCCAGCCGGCCACCCGGGCCATGGCAAAAATCGCGGTAAAACAATCCTTTGGAATGCCCAGCCGGTCATAGACGATGCCCGAATAAAAATCGACGTTCGGCCGTACCCCCTTGTGGCCCAGCAGTTGGTCCCCCACCCGCTCGATCTCCTGCACCATATCGTAAAAAGGCGACGGCCCCAGATGTTTGAACAATTGCTGCGCCAAGTGCTGCAGGACGTATGCTCGTGGATCCTTCACCTTATAAATCCGGTGGCCTAAACCCATGATCCGCTGCCCGGCGGCGATTGTCTGCTCCATGTACGGGCGCACCCGGTCGACGGAACCAATTTCCCTGATCATGTCGATGACCCCCTCGTTGGCCCCGCCGTGCAACGGGCCGGTCAGCGTGCCGATGGCGGAGGCCACGACGGTATAGGGATCGGCCAGCGTGGAAGCGGTTACCAGGCCGCTGAAGGTGGAGGCGTTCATCGTGTGCTCCGCGTGCAGAATGAGGCAGGCGTCCAGCACCTTCGCCGGCACGGGATCGGGCGGATGGCCCGTCAGCATATAGAGGAAATTGGCGGCATGGTCCAGGTCATCCCGCGGCGGCACGATGTCGTCGCCGCGGCGCAGCCGGGCGTAGGCCGCTACGATCGTGGGGAGCTTGGCGATGAGCCGCACCGATGAGAGATACTGCACCTGCGGCGACTGCACCTCCTTGTCGGGGTAGAACATGCCCAGCGCGGCCACGGCCGCCTGCAACGCGTCCATCGGGTGGCCGGTCTCTGGCAAACACTTGATCAGATCGACGATCCGGTACTTGATCCGGCGATGACGGGCCACGTCGGCCACGAACTGCGCCAGTTCCGCCTTCGTCGGCAGCTTGTCGAAGAGCAGCAGATAGGAGGTTTCCAGAAAGGTGCTTTTCTCGCAGAGCTCTTCGATGGGGATGCCGCGATACTCCAGAATGCCTTTTTGGCCGTCAACGAAACTGACGCCCGATTTGGCGGCCGGCACGCCGGCGAGTCCGGGGAAATAATCCTGCATGACGATTACGGGGTCTCGGTGATCTGGTACCGCCGCGCCTGCCCCGCTCCTCCGTAGATCATCAAGACGCGCTTCCACTCCCGCAGATGATAGTTGGCCCAGGCATTGGGCCGTCCGTCGTAGTAAGCTTCCGGATCGAGGCCGTCGGCCGTCAACTGCGTCGGCTCGGTAAAACCCAACTCCAGCACCGCATCGAGCAGCGACTCGGTGACAAAGCCTTTGCCCCGGAGCGCCACGTGACTCAGCAACTCGAGAATCTGATCGCTGTCGCCCAGGGAAACCCGGGATAATCCGCTCGCGCTCTCGCGCTCGCTCAAGCGGGGGGAGCAATGCTCACGCTCCTCCCCGCGCCCCCCATCGCCGTACATTTCTTGCTTCTTCATGTACAAAACAGTGTATCATGATTCGGGAATCATGACCAACTCGTCGGCCCGCGGGTCAGGCCAAACACCCGCCGCCTGGAACCGCTCGATCCAGGAATAGGGCGCCACCGGCAGGCCGCCGACGAAGGCCGTCATCCGGCCGCGCAAGCGGCGGTTGCGGGCCAGCGTGCGGAAGACCCGTCCGCGCAGCCAGCCCACCGGCCACCAGTCATTATTCCAGAACAGCGTCAACTCATCGGCAACGCGCTGGAGCGTCTCCACGTGTGATCGTCTGGCGATCTCATACTGTGCCAGGCGAACCCCGCTCAAATCATCCCGCTTCAAACCGTCCGCGACCACCTCCGCCAGCACAAGCGCATCGATCATCGCCTGATTGCGCCCCTGGGCGACGTGCGGGTTCATCGCGTGGGCGGCATCGCCGATCAGCGCTATCCGGTCGGCGGTCCACCGTGCTGCCCGCACCCGCGCGCAGGGCATGAAGCCCACCTGGTCCCATGAGGTCACGGCGGCTAAGGCCTCCGCCGTCAGCGGCGCCGCGCGGATGATCCGCGCCTTGAGCGCGTTGAGCCCTTCGGCCTGCACGGCCGGCCATCGATCCCGCCGGACCAGATACAACAGCGCCGCCTCGGACGCCGAGACCGGAAAGAGCGCCAGAATCTGCCCCCGGCCGACGGCGTAGCGGCTCCCCCCGTTCAATCCGGCTGGCCGCGAGACAATCGCCGTCGCATACCCGTCTCGATACCAATGGACGCGGGCACGAATGCCCGCCGCCTGCCGGACGGTCGAATGAACGCCGTCCGCGCCAACCACCACCCGTGCCCGAACCGTGATCGGCGCGCCGGACGCATCCGTGGCCGCAATGCGCAGGCCATCCGGCTTTGATGAGATCGCCGTCACCGCCGTGCCCCACCGGAACTGAACCGTCGGCTGCCCGGACAGGGCCTTCACCCACAATGGCTGCATGACCGACGGGGTAGTGATCACCGTATAGGGGTAGGCTCCGGGCAATTCGCGATAATCGATCGTGCAGAGGGGCTCTCCCTCCATCGACACGAAATGGAATTGCTCGACCCGGCAGGCGCCGGCTGCCAGCAACGGCTGCAGCAGGCCGAGCTGGTCCAAGACCCTGAGGCCGTTGGGTTGAAGATTTTCCGCCCGGCGCGGCATGGGCGGGGAACCCGTCCGCTCCAACACCTGCACTGAAACGCCCCGACGGCCCAAGGCCAGCGCCAGCGCCAATCCGCCGATGCCTGCGCCGCAGACGGCCACATCGCAATCGTGCCGGCTCGTCATCGTGTTCTACTCTACGGGAGTGCCACTGCCGTTTCAAGACGCAGTATGTTATTCTTGGAGCCGATTCCTGGCGTGATCC
>JBFMAJ010000240.1:0-3080 GCA_040755775.1 Nitrospirota bacterium | reverse complement strand
TGCGTCATGCGCCGGCTGGTTTGTGGCGCCGATCTTGTCTGCGGGGCGCGGCCGCGCCCTCCTCCATCGACTCCAGCAAGGCCAAGGCGATCACGACCACCAGCGGCCCGAGCATGAGGCCCAGGATGCCGAAGGCCTGCACCCCGCCCAGCAAGCTGAAAAAAATCATCAGCGTGGACAGGCGCGCCTTGGGCCCGATCAGCAACGGCCGGACAATATTGTCCGCGAGTCCGACGATGACGACGCCCCAGACGATCAAAAACAGGCCCTTCGCCACGCTCCCCTGCAGGAGAAGAAAGACCGCCGCCGGCGCCCAGATCACAAAGGAGCCCAGCACCGGAATCAACGACAGCACCGCCATGACCGAGCCCCAGAGCACCGGCGAGGGCAGGCCGACGATCAAAAACCCGATGCCGCCCAGCAACCCCTGCCCGGCGGCCACCACGGTGTTGCCGTAGAGCACGGCCGCGATCGTCACATTGATCTGTCCGAGGATCTTGTCCTTCAGCTCGGGCTCCAGGGGCAGGAGCTTCCGCACCCATTGCAGCCATTCGGCCCCGTTGCGGAAGAGGAAAAAAAGGGTAAAAGCGGTCACGCCCATGTTCAGCACCAAGCCCGCCGCGTTCTTGACGATGGACGACAGGTGCGTGACCAGGAAGAGACTCACCTGCCGGGCGGTCTCCAGCAGCATCGATTCGACGTTGCCGTCCGGCGCCTGTTGGCGCTCCCGGAGGCGCTCCATCAGCCAGGCGACGGCGCGGTGGGACGTCAGCGTCTCCAACCAGGCCGCCTGGCCGGTTTTCACGTCAGCCTCGAGCCCCTGGTAGACATTCACGGCGTCCCGCACCAGCAGCGTCGAGAGAAACAACAGGGGCAGCACGAGCATGACGAACGAGGCGATCAGCGCCACCGAGGCCGCGCTATTCGGCCATCGGGGCATCCGCCGGACCAGCCGTTGATGCAGCGGCCAGAACAGATGCGCGATGAGAATCGCCCAGAGAATGGGCCCCACGAACGGGCGGAAGACCTGATAGAGCAGCCAGCCCAGCCCGATCAGGCCGGCCACGCCGACCCAGAACGCGGGATGGGATCGGACGATCGGGGTCATGGTCTGAGTCCAACGGGCATGACGGGCCGCTCACCGCGGTCATTGTAGCATGTCGTTTCACCGGTTTTCCAAAAGGATCTTTGCAGAGGACGCGCGCTTTCTTTTTCATGATGTCTGTGCTAAGGATAGCCGGACGGCTCCTTGATGACGATGAAGACCGCATGCGTGATACTCGCGGCGCTGTGGGGCATGATGTGGGTTCATCCGGCGCTGGCCGAACTGCCGCCGATCATCCCCCGCGATTTGCTGTTCGGCAATCCGGAACGGGGAAACCCGCAGCTTTCCCCCGACGGGAACTATCTCGCCTACACGGCGCCCGATGAAGACGGGCTCATGCAGATCTGGATCCGGACGTTGGGCAAAGACGACGACCGGATGCTCACGGCCGACGCCAAGCGCGGCATCCGGCGGTATTCTTGGGCCTATAACAATGAGCAGTTGATCTATTCGGTCGATAGCGGCGGCGACGAAGTCTGGCACGCGCACGCGGTCGAGATCCGGTCCGGCCGGGTGCGCGATCTGACTCCCTTTCAGGGCGTCTGGGCGCAAATCCTCGGCCTCAGCCCCAAGGCCCCGAACGAGATGCTGGTGGGCATGAGCCTTGACGAGCCGGGCCGGCAGGACGTCTATCGCGTCAACCTCAAGAACGGCGCGGTTGAGCCCGACACCGTCAACCCCGGACGCGTCGCGCGCTGGCTGATCGACGCCCAGTTTCGCGTGCGCGGGGCCGTGTCGCGCGCCGCTGACGGCGGCCAAGAGCTGCTGGTCAGAGAGGCCGCCGATCAGCCTTGGCGGACCGTCTACCGCTGGGGACCGTCCGATCAGGGCGAAGCGGTCGAATTTTCCGCCGATGGCGCCCGGGTCTATGTGACCAGCGACCGCGACGCCCCGGCCAAGCGGCTCCTGTCGCTCGACCTGGCGACGTCGGCCGCGGCCGTGATCGCCGAGGATCCGCGCTACGACATCGGCGGCGGCGAGTTCGAATTGGGATGGCAGTTGTTTCATGCCGGCGACCATCGTCTGCAGGCCGTCGGCTTTTACCGGGACCGGCTCGACTGGACCATCCTGGATAAGACGATCGCCGCCGACTTCGCCGCGCTGGCCAAGATCCGGAAGGGTCAGTTCGCCGTCACCAGCCGCGACTTGGCCGACAGGCGCTGGGTGATCGCCTCGAACGCCGACGTCGGCCCCGTGCGGTACTACCTCTATGACCGGTCATCGAAGAAGGCGGAGCTGCTCTTCAGCGAGCAATCCGCTCTTGAATCGCACGCGCTGGCGGCCATGAAACCGATCCGGTTCCGGTCGCGCGACGGGCTGACGCTGCACGGCTACCTCACGACGCCGGCCGGCGTGCCGGCCAAGCGGCTGCCGGCGGTCGTGCTGGTGCACGGCGGCCCCTGGCTGCGCGATCTGTGGGGCTATCACCCGGAGGTGCAGTGGCTCGCAAACCGCGGCTATGCCGTTCTTCGGGTCAATTTCCGCGGCTCCTCCGGCTACGGCAAGGAATTTCTCAACGCCGGCAACCGGGAATGGGGCGGCAAAATGCTCGACGACCTGCTCGACGGGGTCGACTGGCTGGTCAACAACGGCATCGCCGACCCCAAGCGGGTGGCGATTATGGGCCGCTCATTCGGCGGCTATTCGGCGCTGGCCGGCCTGGCCTTCGCGCCGGCCCGGTTTGCCGCCGGCGTCGCCGCCAACGGTCCGATCAATCTGGTGAGCTTCGTGCAACAGGCGCCGCCCGCGATGAAATCATTGATGGCCCGGCGGGTCGGCGATCCGGAAAAAGACGCGGAGCCGCTGCAATCCCGCTCACCCTTCTTTTTCACCGATCGGATCAACGCTCCCCTGCTGATCGGCCAAGGCGCCAATGATCCCCGGGTCAAGGCGGCCGAGACCGAGCGGTTCGTCGAGGCGCTGCGCGCCGCAAAAAAACCGGTGGACTATCTGCGCTATGCCAATGAAGGGCACT
>JBFMAJ010000239.1:0-3081 GCA_040755775.1 Nitrospirota bacterium | reverse complement strand
CGATTCTAAAACCCACGTCGCCCACATGAGCACCGGGGATTTCCGATCCAATGAGAAATCGCTGACGGTGGGCGAGGCGACCACCGCGCGGATCGAGTTTGCCGGGCAGGATGGGAAGACTACGGTGCTCAAAGAGAAGGTCTCCCTCCAGGCGGGCGAGGTGATCGATGCGACGTTCATGAGCCGGCGGGCACTGCGCCAGTTTTTGGAGGCGCAGATCGAGGACGCCAAGAAGCAGGGCGTGCTCTTTTCTCTGCACCTGAAGGCGACCATGATGAAGGTGTCGGACCCCAAGATTTTCGGCCACGCCGTGTCGGTCTTTTTCAGGGATGTCTTTGAAAAACACAAGGCGACGTTCCAGAAGCTGGGCGTCGATCCCGACAACGGCCTGGGTGACCTGTACGCCAAGATCAAAACCCTGCCGGACGATCAGCGCGCCGCTGTCGAGGCGGACATCCAAGCCGTTTATGCGAAGCGGCCCGCGCTGGCGATGGTCAATTCGGACAAAGGGATCACCAACCTGCACGTGCCCAGCGACGTGATCATCGACGCTTCCATGCCCCCGGTGATCCGCGATTCCGGCAAAATGTGGAATCCGGAGGGCAAGTTACAGGACACCAAGGCGGTGATTCCGGACGGCAGTTACGCGCCGGTCTATCACGAGGTGGTGGAGTTTTGCAAGCAACACGGCGCCTTCGATCCCCGAACGATGGGCAGTGTGCCCAACGTCGGCCTCATGGCGCAGGCGGCGGAGGAATACGGCTCGCACGACAAGACCTTCAAATCCCCGGGTAACGGCAAAATTCGAGTCGTCGCCGCGTCAGGGCAAACCCTGCTGGAACACAACGTCGAAGACGGGGATATCTGGCGGATGTGCCAGGTAAAGGACGCGCCGATCCAGGATTGGGTCAAGCTGGCCGTCAATCGAGCCCGCGCCACCGGCGCTCCCGCCGTTTTCTGGCTGGACAAGAACCGTCCTCACGACGCCGAGCTGATCAGGAAGGTCGAGCGCTACTTGAAGGACCATGACACCAAAGGCCTCGACATCCGGATCATGTCGCCGGCGCAGGCGACGCGCTTTTCGCTGGAGCGGATGAAGGAGGGGAAGGACACGATTTCGGTGACGGGGAACGTGCTCCGCGACTACCTGACCGATCTCTTTCCAATCCTGGAAATCGGCACCAGCGCCAAAATGCTGTCGATCGTCCCTCTCCTCAAGGGCGGCGGCTTGTTTGAAACCGGCGCGGGGGGCTCGGCGCCCAAGCACGTGCAGCAGTTTCAGGAAGAGGGCTATCTGCGATGGGATTCGCTGGGCGAATTTTTGGCGCTGGCCGCCTCGCTGGAACACTTGAGCAAGGTCTCCAGCAACCCCAAGGCGAAAGTCCTGGCGGAGACGCTCGACCAGGCAAACGCCAAATTCCTGGAAAGCAACAAATCCCCCGCGCGGAAAGTGGGCGAGATCGATAACCGCGGCAGCCATTTTTATCTCGCGCTCTACTGGGCGCAGGCGTTGGCGGAGCAGGCCGACGATCCGGAGCTGCGGGCGCGATTCTCCCCCATCGCCCAGCAGTTGGCCCAGCAGGAAGCCAAAATCGCCGGCGAACTCATCGGCGCCCAAGGGAAACCCGTTGATGTGGGCGGTTACTATCACCCCGACCCGGCCAAGGCCGCAACGGCCATGCGTCCGAGCCCGATGTTGAACGCCATCGTGGACGCCATCGCGTAAGGCGCGGCCGGCCCGATTTACCCCACCCACGGGGCGGTTCCCGATCAAACCGCCCCGTGTTTTTTTTGCGTCGGAAGGCGCCTCCCTTGCGCTTGCCTTCCCGAAAGGGCTACAGTGAAGCATGCACTGATGGATGGAGGTTTCATGAAGGCCATCCTGTACCGCCGCCTTGGCGGGCCCGAAGTGTTGGAGTATACGGAGGTGCCCGAGCCGCCGATCGGCGACGATCAGTTGCTGGTGAGGGTCCATGCGACCGCCGTCAATCCGGTGGACTGGAAGCTCCGGCAGGGCAAACCCAGAATTCCCTTTCTGCGCCTGCCGCGAATTCCCGGCTCCGACCTCGCGGGTGAAATTGTCCGGGTTGGGCGAACGGTCACGCGGTTCCGGCCCGGCGAGGCGGTCTATGCCATGCTCTCGCCGTTCGCCGGAGGGGCCTGCGCCGAGTACGCCGCCGTCCCGGAGCGGCTGGCCGCGCGTAAACCGACGACTCTGACCTTCGAGGAAGCGGCCGCAGTGCCCCTTGCCGCGCTGGCGGCGCTGCAATCGTTGCGCGATCATGGCCGCATTGCGCGAGGCCAGCGCGTGCTGATCAACGGCGCCTCGGGCGGCGTGGGCTCGTTCGCCGTGCAGATCGCGCGCATCTACGGTGCCGACGTAACGGCCGTCACCAGCAAGAAGAATTTCGAGTTTGCCGCCGGCTCGCTGGGCGCCAATCGTGTGATCGATTATGCCACGGAGGAGTTCACCGCCGCGCAATCGCAGTACGATCTGATTTTTGACGCCGTGGCCGGCCGCTCGTTTCGGGAATGCCGCGCAGCCCTGCGCCCACGCGGGATCTACGTCTCGACGCTGCCGGCCTTCTCCACGGTCCTTCGCATGATGACCGGCCCGTTCTCTGGAGGAAAACGGGCCCGGCTGCTGACTGTCCGCTCCAAAAGCTCGGACCTCGAGCAGTTGACGGCCTGGATTGAGGCCGGGCAATTGCGCCCGCACATCGACCGGGTGCTCCCATTGTCACGGGCGGCCGAAGCCCATGCCTACAGCGAGTCGGGCCATGTCCGGGGAAAGGTGGTGATCGACGTGATGCACAAGCGCAAGGATGACTAGGGGGTTGACTCTTGGGCCCTAAGAGGACTATAAAGGAATTATCCCAATAGGGTCACGGTTTGGCGGGGCGTGCGGCCGCGCGAATCGTTTCAGTTTCCCATTCATTCCCCGTTGCTCCGCACTTTTCCAGCGCACACGACTGTTAGTTGCGTGCCTTTACGCGGTCTCCTTTTCCGGGTGTGAGGGGCGGTATTCCCGAATGGAGGTGCCAGCCATGAATCCCAGCCATGTGAACCGTCGATCAAGTC
>JBFMAJ010000238.1:0-3094 GCA_040755775.1 Nitrospirota bacterium | reverse complement strand
CAACGGATCGGGCTTCACGGCGCCGGTGCTCTTTACCGGCATGGGCGAGCTGGCGATCACCTGCGCCGACGAGGAGACGCCGGGCGAGGTGATGACCAGCCGGTCGGAATGCGTCCTCTCGTTCGATCTGGACGCGCCGCGCAAGGCGGTTCGCGAATTCTACGGCGCCGCCGCCGACACGCCGTCGGAGGAGCTCTGCTGCCCCGTGCAGCCCGACCAGGCCGATCTCACCCATATCCCCGCGGCCGTCGTGGAGCGATTCTACGGTTGCGGCTCTCCCGTCGGCTCGGCGGGGATCAAACCCGGCGAGACGACGCTGGACCTGGGCAGCGGCGCGGGCATCGACGTCTTCATCGCCGCGAAAAAGGTGGGGCCGGCCGGCCGGGCGATCGGCGTCGATATGACGCCCCAGATGCTCCGGGTCGCGCGGGAGGCCCAACGGGAGGTCGCCGTCAATCTTGGATACGACGCGGTGGAATTTCGCGAGGGTTTTCTGGAAGAGATTCCGGCGGACGACCGCTCGGTCGATCTGGTCACCTCCAATTGCGTGATCAATCTGTCGCCGGACAAGAAGCGGGTCTTCGCCGAGATGTGGCGCGTGCTCAAGGACCACGGCCGGATCGTCGTGGCCGACATCGTCGCCGACCAGCAGGTGCCGCCGCGCCAGCGCCAAGACCCGCGCCTGTGGGGCGAGTGCATCAGCGGCGCGCTGACGGAAGAAGAGTTTCTGGCCTACCTGGAGCGGGCCGGCTTTTACGGTCTCCAAATCTTAAAGAAAAGCTTTTGGAAAGAGGTCGAGGGCTACCGCTTCTCGTCCGTCACCGTGCGCGGCTACAAGTTTCAAAAAACCGCCGGCTGCGTCTACATCGGCCAAACGGCGACCTATCAGGGGCCGTTCGAGAGCGTGAGCGATGAGGAAGGCCATTGGTTTCCCCGCAACGTGCCGGTGGAGGTCTGCACCGATACGGCGGCCAAGCTGTCGCATGCGCCGTACGCCGCGTCGTTCATCGTGACCGACGCGACCGGTAAGGTCTCCGGCAACGGCTGCGATCCAAACACGGGCTGCTGCTGATGACCGCCTCGCTGATCTTCATTCTGCTGGCCACGATCTGGCTGGCCTACGCCAACGGCGCCAATGACAATTTCAAGGGCGTCGCCACGCTCTTCGGCTCCGGTACGACCGACTACCGGCGCGCGCTGGGCTGGGCGACCATCACGACCTTTCTGGGCTCGTTGACCGCCCTGGCCACCGGCTCAGCGCTGGTTCAGACCTTCAGCGGCAAAGGACTGGTGCCGGATGCCACGGTGGCCGATGGCGGCTTTACCGCGGCCGTCGGCCTGGGCGCGGCCGGGACAGTGCTGCTGGCGACCCGGCTCGGTTTTCCCATCTCCACCACGCATGCCCTGGTGGGCGGACTGCTTGGTGCGGGCGTGGTCACGGCGGGTTTTTCCGGCCTCCGGTTCACGGCGCTGGGCGCGCTCGCTGTGCTCCCGCTGCTCGTCAGCCCGCTGCTGGCGCTGGGGCTGGCCGGCCTGCTCTATCCAGTCCTGCATCGAACGAGGCTGGCCGCCGGCATCAATCGCGAGACCTGCGTCTGCGTGGGCGAAGAAGTCCAGGTCATCGCCATCGAGCCGCGCCGCGGCCAGGCGGCCGCCGCCGTGGCCGTGGCCGAGCGTCTTCCCTCCGTCATGGTGGGATCCAACCGGGACTGTTTTGAGCGATACGCCGGCTCGCTCGTCGGAGTCAACGCCCAGGCGCTGCTCGACAAGCTGCACTATCTGAGCGCCGGCGCGGTCAGCTTCGCGCGGGGCTTGAACGACACGCCGAAAATCGTGGCCTTGCTGGTCACGGCGCAGGCCTTCCATTTGCCCGCCTCCATCGGGCTGGTGGGGGTCGCGATCGCGCTGGGCGGGCTGCTGAGCGCCCGCCGCGTGGCGGAGACGATGAGCCGCCGGATCACCGCCATGAACCACGGCCAGGGGCTGACGGCCAACCTGGTGACGGCCGGGCTGGTCATCGGCGCGTCGAAACTCGGGCTGCCCGTCTCCACCACCCACGTCTCGTGCGGCGCGCTCTTCGGCATCGGCGCGGCCAACGGTCAGGCGCGCTGGAAGATGATCGGCGCGATTTTGCTCGCCTGGATCACGACGCTGCCGGTCGCCGCCGGATTGGCCGCGGCCGCGGCGCTCGCCCTCAGGTAAAGCGGCAGGTGTGCCGGAGCGACGCCCGCAAACGCTTGAGATACTCCTCCCGCGGGATTTCAACCGCCCCGAAGCGCTTCAGGTGGGGCGTGAGAAACTGCACGTCGAAGAGCGTGTAGCCCCGCTCGCGCAGCCGATCGACCAATGCGGCCAGGCAGACCTTCGACGCGTCGGTGACGCCTGAAAACATCGACTCGCCCATGAAGGCGCCGCCAAGGCTGACGCCGTAGATGCCCCCGGCCAGCCGCCCGTTCCGGTAGGCTTCGAGTGAATGGGCCCGGCCCATGCGGTGCAGCGCGCGATAGGCGGCGACGATCGGCTCGGTGATCCAGGTCTCTTCCCGGCCGGCGCAGCCGCGGATCACGCCATCGAAATCCCGGTCGACGGCGATCTCGAAGCGTCCCTGCCGGATCACGCGCGCCAGGCGCCGCGGGACGTGGAATCGATCCAGCTCGATCACGGTGCGGGGATCGGGCCAGTACCAGTCGATCGAGCCGTCTTCATTGCCCATCGGGAAAAAGCCGTGCTCGTACGCGTGGATGAGGAATTCGGGGGTCAGCGGTTGGTCCATCGCGCGCATTGTACCGTTCGTCGCGCTCTCTTGCTATCATTGCCCCGTTTTTGTACGATGTTCCCCCACATGCGCCCCGACTTGACCGATCTCTTTCCCGAGCTGGAGAAGGATCTGCGCCTGCTCCATACGACCGGCCTGATCCCTTCGCAGGGCATCGAAGAGCTGATCAAAAACGGCCACGTCAGCTCGCCGCCGGACTGGCCCATCGCCGACGAGCAGATTCAGCCGGCCAGCATCGATCTGCGGCTGGGGCCGGTCGCCTACCGCGTGCGCGCCAGTTTCCTCCCCGGCGAGCAGGCCACCGTCCGCGGACGTATC
>JBFMAJ010000237.1:0-3097 GCA_040755775.1 Nitrospirota bacterium | reverse complement strand
ATTCTCGAATTCGGCCAGCATCCGGAGGTATTTGTCGCGCAGGGCTTCGTGCTCCCGGCGGAGCGCGTCCAATTCCGCCTGCGCCGGAGCCGCCTCCGCCGGCGCGGCTTCCTCCCGCTCGACGGCCGCGTCGCGCTTGTCCGCGGGCGTCATCGGGCCGGACCCTCCCGCCACTCCCCGAAGAAGCGGCTGAGCTGCTGCGCGATCGACTGCACCAGCGGAATGACGGTGGAGTAATCCATCCTCGTCGGGCCGATGACGCCGACGCTGCCGATCGGACGGCCGTCGCATTCATAGGTGGACGCCACCAGGCTGCAAGTGCGGGTGCCCAACGCCGCGTTCTCGGAGCCGATGTAGACCTGCACGCCGGGGGTCTCCGCGCATTGCTCCAGAATCTTGAGCAACTGGTATTTCTCCTCGAACGCCTTGAACAGCCGCTTCAGTTCATCGAGATCGTCAAAGTTGGCCTGCGTCAGGATATTGGTTGTGCCCTCCAGGTAGAGCTCTCCTTCCGCGGCGGTATCGATGGCCTGCTGCCCCAGTTGGAGCGCGTGGCGCAGCAGCCAATCGTAGCGTTCCTTGACGGCGCGCATGTCCTCGAGAATCTGCGCCTTGACCTTGTGCAGGGGCAGGCCGCCGAACCGCTGATTCAAGTATTCGGACATGGCGCTCAGCTCGTTCACGGTCACGTCGCGGTCCAGCTCGAACAGCGTCTGATGCAGCAGTCCCTCCTCGGAGACGAAAATCGCAAGCACCTGGCGCGGCCGGAGGCCGACGAATTCGATTTGTTTGAACGTCCGCTGCGCCGGTTTTGGCGCCAGCGCCACGCCCGCGTAGTTGGTCATGTGGGACAACAGGCGCGACGCGTTGTGCAGCATGTCGGCCGGGCCTTCCGGCCGGCTGGGCCAATTGATCGGCTGGACGGGCTCCAAGAGGTCCCCCAGCAACTGGTCGACGTAAAAACGATAGCCCTTTTCCGTCGGCACCCGGCCGGCCGACGTATGCGGATGCATGAGATAACCCAATTCTTCCAGATCGGCCATGACGTTGCGGATGGTGGCCGGACTGAGCCCGATTTCACTCAATTTGGTAATGGTTCGGGAGCCGATCGGAACGCCGAGGCGAATATGATAGACCACGACGGACTTTAAGACTTCCCGAAGACGATCGTTCATCGTGTCCATGAATTTGCCCGGTTGATCCGATCTAACATGTTGTTTTTTTTATATTTATAATGCCGATGGTATTCACGCAACGCCCAGCGCTTAGCACTCTATTATTATGAGTGCTAAATCACGATACCAAACCGTTCTTGCCACTGTCAAGGCGAACGGGCGGGTCTGCTCACCGCGGCTGCGGGCGATTCAACTGATAGAGCAGCAGCAGGCCCTCGAGGGTTAACGCGGGACAGACCTCCTCAATCTCGGGACATTCCGGCGCGATGAGCGAGGCGAAGCCGCCGGTGGCGATCACGCGGGCCTTGGCCGAGCCAGACTGGGCCAATTCGGCTTGCGTGCGCCGAATCAACGTGCCGGCCAGTCCCGCGAAGCCGATGAGGATTCCGGCCTGCATGCCGGCCACGGTATTGGTGCCGATCACGCGCGCGGGCCGGACCAGATCGATGCGCGGCAGCTTGGCGGCCCGTTGAAAAAGCGCTTCCGCCGCGATGAGAATGCCCGGCGCAATCGAGCCGCCGACATATTCGCCGCGGCCGGTCACGGCGCAAATCGTCGTGGCCGTCCCGAAGTCGACGATGATGACCGCCCCTCCCGTGCGGGCATAGGCCGCCGCCGCGTTGACCAGCCGGTCGGCGCCCAATTCCGCCGGAACGTCGATGCGCAGCGTCAGGCCGGTCTTGAGCGTGTGATTCACTTCGAGCGGCGACACGTGCGGAATGCGCCGGGACAGCTCGGCGATGACGGGCGTGAGCGGCGGGACGACGCTGGAGAAAATGAGGCCGGTGATTTTTTGCAGCTCCAGCCCCTGGCCCCGGAGGAGGTCGTTGAAGAGCGCGACGTACTCATCGGCGGTGCGGTGGTGGTGGGTGGCGATCCGCCACTGGGCGATCAGCCGGTCTTGCTCGAACAATCCGATGACGATATTGGTATTGCCGACGTCAATGGCGCACAGCATTTGCTCCTCCCACCGCCCGCCGCTTGACATCAACAAGTTGGCGCAGGGTCAACGAGCTCCGACTCCAGCGCTTCATGAGGGGCGCGGCGCCGTCGCGGCGAAGCCGGTCGTAGTCCTGGTTGAATCGCGTCAGCAGCGCGGTCAGCAACCGGGACCGGCTGACCGGTTGCCCCAGCTCCGCCTGTACCGAGGTGGCGATCGGCTGAAGCGGCGCCGGCATGGAGCGGCGGGGCCAGTTGACGTTGATCCCGATGCCGACCACCGCCAACGCCGTCTGCGCGCCGGCCCGACGGGTTTCGACCAGGATGCCGCCGACCTTCCGATTGTGGATGATCAGATCATTCGGCCATTTGGTCTTGACTGTTAGGCCGGTCGCCGCCTGAATGGCGTCGCGGGCCGCCACCGCGGCGAGAAACGGGAGCGCGGCGACCGTCACGGCGGTCAACGGCGGCCGCAGCAGGATCGAACAATAGAGGTTACGCCCCGCCGGTGACGCCCATACGCGCCCCAGCCGGCCACGGCCCGCCCGCTGGGCGTCAGCGACGACCACGGTGCCGTCGGGCGCGCCGGCGGCCGCGGCGTCGAAGGCGGCGGTGTTGGTCGAGTCGACCTGACGATGCCGGTCGATTCGCGCGCCGATGCGATGCCGCGTCAGCACGGCGTGACCTCCAGGCTCAGGTCGATGGCCGGTGCCGAGTGGGTCAGCGCGCCGACGGAAATCGCGTTGACGCCCGTGGCGGCGATCTCCCGGACGTTGGCCAGCGTGACGCCCCCGGAGGCTTCCAGAAAGGCCCGCCCGGCGACCCATCGGGCGGCCGCGCGCAACTGCGCGGGCGTCATGTTGTCGAGCAACAGAGCCTCCGCCCCGGCCCGGACGGCCGCTTCCACCTGGGCCTGCGTGCTCACTTCCACTTCGATCACGAACCGGCGCGGGGCGCGGGCCCGTGCCCGGCGGACCGCTTCG
>JBFMAJ010000236.1:0-3104 GCA_040755775.1 Nitrospirota bacterium | reverse complement strand
GGGATCGCCCTGGCGCGGCGGGCCATTGCCGCCGCGCCCGGTCAAGCCGAAGCGCATTACTATTTGGCCGTAAACCTGGGCCTCTTTTCGGAGCTGCGCTCGGCCCTCAACCATCTGCCCGAGATGGCCGAGGCGGCCCAGCGGGCCGCCGAGCTCGATCCGTCGATCGATCAGGCCGGCCCGTACCGTCTGCTGGGCTCGCTCTACGGCCTGGCGCCCGAACCGCCGGTCAGCCTGGGGGATGAGGAGCTGGGCCTCGACTATCTGGAAAAAGCGGTGAAGCTGGCGCCCAATAATCCCGAGAATCACTTCCGGCTGGCCGAGGTGCTGGCCGCCGTCGGCGAAAAGCCCGAGGCGAAGCGCCACCTGGAGCAAGCGCTGTTCCTGCAGAACGAGGCCGCCGACCCGACCGAGACGCTGGCCTGGCAGACCGAAGCGAGGAGGTTGTGGGAGAAAATGAAATAAGGCTCTATTGCGGCGCGGAACTCGACTCTTCGACCAATTGGCGCAGCTCGCCCAATTCCAGGCGGGCATCGAGCAGACCGGGATCGAGTTCCAAGGCGATCGTCAGCTCCTGAATCGCTTCGCGGTAACGGCCCTCGGCCTCCAGCACCCGGCCCAGATACAAATGGGCTTCGGCCACGCCGGGATTCATCTGAACCGACTGATGAAGGTGGTAATCGGCCTCACTTAGCTCGCCAATGTTGTAGTAAATAATGCCCAGGCGCTGGTGCACGGCGGCGTGGCGCGGGCTGAGCTCCGGGGGGATGTGGTGGTGATAACGATCGATGATCTCGGTTAACTCCCGGACTTCCTGTTGATACTCCGGCGGGATGGCCATAGCCGGCGGCCGCTCCTGCTGCGGCAGCGGCGCGCAGGCCAGCACGGACATGAGCGACGCAACCGCCAGAAGCCACGACCGAGGTTGAAGCATCCGCTGCTCCATTGCTTCGTCAATCCGCCTGCGGCGGATTGACTGGGGGTGGAGAGAATCGAACTCTCACGCCCTTGCGGGCAGGGGATTTTAAGTCCCCAGCGTCTGCCGTTCCGCCACACCCCCGGCCATTGAAATCTCAAGATTTTTTCTTCTTCATAGACCTCAAATATACCATTTCTATGCTAATTCTATGCTAATTATTTTGTAAGAGAGCCGCCAGTTGCGCCACCGCCTGGGCCAAATCCCGTTTGGCGCTGATCGCATATCGGCGGTAGACCGCTTCCGTCTTGTGACCGGTTAACTGCATGGCGTGACTGCGCGGCACCCCTGCGCGTTCGAGGTTCCGGACAGCCGTTCGCCGGAGATCATGAAACAGCCGCCCTGGGCACTCTGCAAGCCGACAGGCGCGCGCCCACGCGCCCCTGAAATCCCTGACCTGGGTGCCATCCGGCCAACAGAACACCCAGGGTACCCGCACGGTGACACCCCGCTCCATGGCAGCCGCTTCCACGGCGTCCGTCGCCTCTCTGCGCTGTTTCAGGAGCGCGGCCAGCGTGGGGTGGGCGCCGGCGGGGAATTCCCGCCCCTCCCCGTTTTTCGTCGTGCCGGGGTCAAGACGCACCAAGCCCGCGGCCACATCCACGCGATCCCAGGTCAGCCCGATGATCTCACTCTTCCGCCAGCCCGTGATCGCCCCAAACTGCGTGATCGCATCAATTGGCGGGGGCAAGTGGGATAGGACCTTTGCCAGTTCGGCATCCTCAAAAAAGCCTTTTCGTACGTTTTGCTCGGCCAGCATCGGCACATAGGGCCTGCGGTCGAGGCGCTCCTCTCGGACGGCGAGGCTATAGGCGCGTTTCAAGCAGGCCAGTTCCCGGTTAATGGTGGCATTACTGATTTTTTTCCTCTTCGCCCCTTGCCGATGCGCGATAAAGTCTCGGATGCGCGCCGTGGTCACATCCTGAGCTTTGATTTCCCCGAAAAAGTCCCGCAATTGTTTTACGTTGCGCTCGGCTTTCGGCAGCGATCGCTTGCCATTCACGCGGTAATCGGTCAGCACTTGTCCCAGCAGGTCTGAGAGCGTCACCCGCTTCGCCTCCGCCGACGACACGGGTCGAGGTCCAAGCCGCTCTTTGAGAAAGTCACGCGCCGCCTTGTCATTATCCGTGCCCGTTGATTCGCGGATGGTCTTGCCATGCGCCCGATACTGGACCCACCAAATGCGCGACTGCGGCTGGTGATACAGGCTTCCCATCCCGCGCCCGAATGATTTGCGGGTCATCGTGTCTCCCCTTTCTGCCGGGCCAGGAGACGCAACAGGCGATCAATCGCCGGCCGCATGGTCAGCTCGCCGCGCTCCATGCGCGCGACTGAATTGGGATGCAGGCCGATCTCTTTTGCCAGCTGCGCTTGTGTGAAACCCAGCCGTTTGCGTAAGCGCTTGAGGTCTGTGCCGTTCATCGCCGTGACTATACGCTACGGATAAATGACCTGTCAAGCTTTCCTCGCCGCCTGCCATCGGCGTAGGCCGGCCTCAGAGAAGCGCAGAATTTTTGGGGACAGCTTGCGGGCGAACGGGAGATGTTTCGCCTTGCGGTACAGCCATCGCTCCGACACATTGAGGAGACGCGATGCCTCACGCGCCGTCAGGTGTCGGTCAGGTTCATTGACAGGAAGGCCGTTGCCCGGCGCAGGCGATTCGGTCCACAGCCGCGCCCATAGCGCCGCTTTGCACCGCTCCAGCTCGGCCAGAAGATCGGGAATTTGCTCACGGGGCACACGAGCCAGCTCTTGAGGCGTTGGAACCATTCACTGCTCCACTGGCAGTGAGCATATCAGTTGTGAAAATCAGAAGATCACAGAAACCCAGACAGAGGAAACTTCTTTTTGGCGGATTTTAGCGGGGAATCTGATTGTCGTTGGTGATATTTTTTCAACCAGGCGAGACGATTACTCTCTAAAGCGATATGAATAAAGTAACTTTCCATGATAGCACAAAAACCGTTCGTTTTATCATCGAAATCCAGCCAGATAAAGTTCCATTGCAAAAAATACAACCGATTGATTTTATTTATCAAAATTTTTTGGCTTTAAGAGGACAAAAAAAGTTTGAACTTCATAACCATCTATTTTTAAATTGGAAAATGAAACGGGCGCCGCTTCCAAT
>JBFMAJ010000235.1:0-3117 GCA_040755775.1 Nitrospirota bacterium | reverse complement strand
TCACCCCCGCCTATGATCCCGCACCCGTCGAGGCCCGGTGGTCGTCGTTCTGGGAGCGGCGCGGCTTCTTTCGGGCCGATCCCGCGGCGGCGGCCGCGCCCTACGGCATCGTCATCCCGCCTCCCAACATCACCGGCTCGCTCCATCTCGGCCACGCGCTGAACAACACGCTGCAGGACGTGCTGATCCGCTGGCGGCGCATGGCCGGCGACGCCGCCCTCTGGATTCCCGGCACCGACCACGCCGGCATCGCCACGCAAAACGTGGTCGAGCGGCAACTGATGGCCGAAGGCCAGAGCCGGGAGCTCCTGGGGCGCGACGCCTTCGTCCGGCGCGTCTGGCAATGGCGCAATGAATCGGGCCGGGCCATCATCGCGCAACTGAAACGGCTCGGCGCCTCCTGCGACTGGTCGCGGGAGGCCTTCACCATGGATGAGCCGCGGCAGGCCGCCGTGCGCGAAGCGTTCGTGCGGCTTTTCAAAGACGGCCTGATCTATCGCGGCCAGCGGCTGATCAACTGGTGCCCCCGCTGCCAGACGGCGCTCTCGGACATCGAGGTGGAGCATGAGGAGACGCGCGGGAAAATGTACTATATCAAATACCCGCTGGCCGACGATCCCGATCTCTTCCTCACCGTCGCCACCACCCGGCCGGAAACATTGCTGGGCGATACGGCCGTGGCCGTCCACCCAGATGATCCCCGCTACAACGAATGGATCGACAAAACCGTGCTGCTGCCGCTCACGAGCCGACGCATCCCTATCGTCGGCGATGCGATCCTCGTCGATCGGGAATTCGGCACCGGTGCGGTGAAGATCACGCCGGCGCACGATTTCAACGACGAAAAAGCGGGCCAGCGGCACAATTTACCCAAAATTTCCATCCTGGATGAGCATGGTCGGATTCAACCGTTTTTGGAAGAGCATGGCGTCGATCCAGCTGTGCGCGGCGACATCACACAGCTTTCGGTTGCGGAAGCACGGCCCCGCGTCGAACGCTGGCTGCGGGAGCGCGGCCAGTTGCTGAAAGTTGAAGACCACACGCACCCGCTCGGCAAATGCTACCGCTGCCGGACGGTCGTGGAGCCCTATTTGTCGCCGCAATGGTTTGTCCGGGTCAACGATCCCGGCAAGTCGCTGGCGAAAGCGGCCATCGACGCGGTTGAAGGCGATCAGCCGGCCATCCGGTTCATTCCCGAAGGGTGGACGAACAATTATCTGGGCTGGATGAGACAGATCGAGGACTGGTGCATCTCCCGGCAGATCTGGTGGGGCCATCAGATTCCCGCCTGGTATTGCCAACAGTGCAACCAGGACGCCCTGCTGCATACCACCCCTGACGGCACGCCCATTGTCGGCATCGACGCCCGGCCCATCGTGGAACTCACTCCACCTGAACGCTGTCCCGTTTGCGGCCAATCGGAGCTCATTCAGGATCCCGACGTGCTCGATACGTGGTTTTCCTCGGCGCTCTGGCCCTTTTCCACGCTGGGCTGGCCGCAAGAGACGGACGAATTGAAGACGTTCTATCCGACCAATACGCTGGTCACCAGTTTTGACATCATCTTCTTCTGGGTCGCCCGGATGATCATGTTCGGGCTCTATTTCAAGAAGCAGGCGCCGTTCCGCACCGTCTACATCCACGCCCTGGTCCGCGACGCCGAGGGGCAGAAGATGAGCAAGTCGAAGGGCAACGTCATCGACCCGCTCGTCATGATGGACAAATACGGCACCGACGCCCTGCGGTTCACGCTGGCGGCGATGGCTTCGCCGGGGCGCGACATCCGCCTGGCGGAGGAGCGGATCGCCGGCTACCGGAATTTCGCCAACAAGCTCTGGAACGCGGCGCGATTTGTTTTGATGAACCTGGACGGTCCTCGAGACAGCCGGCCGGCGGCCGAGCGGTCCCTCTATAACCGGTGGATTATCAGCCGGCTGCAGCGCTGCATCGCCGACACGCAACAGGCGCTGGCAGCGTACCGGTTTGACGAAGCCGCCAATCATCTCTATCACTTCACGTGGAATGAGTATTGCGACTGGTATATTGAGTTCTCCAAATCGTCGCTGAACGACACAGGCTCTCCGGCCGCAGCAATGACGCGGGCCACGCTGGCCGAGAGCTTTGAAACGCTGCTGCGCCTCCTCCACCCCTTCATGCCGTTCATCACGGAAGAACTGTGGCAGGCGTTCCCGCACGAGGGTGAGAGTATCATGGTCACGCCCTATCCTGCGCCGCTCCCCGGCATGACCGATGACACCGCCGAGCAGGATGTGGAGATGATTCAAGCCATCGTCACCGGCTTCAGAGATATGCGGAGTGTCCATGGCATTGCTCCCTCACACAAGCTGCCCGGCTTTGTGATCGTCACCGATCCGCAGGCCGCCCGCCGGGTGAAGGCCGCTGCCGACATGGTCGCGCGTCTCGCGCGATTGAGCCGCATCACCGTCAACCCCTCCGACGAACCGGTGCACGCGGCAGAAGGCATCTTGGAGGGACGCGATGCCAGGTTGCTCATCGCGCTGCCGGCGGAAACCATGGAACTGGCGCAAGAGCACGCCAAGGAGGCGGCAAGGAAAGAAAAACGCATCAAGGAGCTCGCCGCGCAGATCGAACGGGACGAGAAGACGCTCGCCAACGCGCAGTTTCTCGCCAAAGCGCCGCCGCATGAAGTCGAAAAAATCAGAGCCCGCCACCGGGAAAACCAGGCGGAATTGAAGCTGATGCGGGAATCGTCATGACGCGCCGCTCGTCCCTGAATCCGTCGGCGCTGCGCGATCTTGTCGCCCGCGCCCTTGCCGAGGATCTGGGGCGCGGCGACGTCACGACCCGCGCGCTCTTTTCCGCCGCCGTCCCCGCCAAGGCCGTCATCACGGCCAAACAGGCCGGGGTCGCGGCCGGACTGCCGGTGGCGAAGGCCGTCTTCGGCCAAGTTGATCCCCGGCTGCGCTTCCGCGCGCTCGTCAAGGAGGGCGCCCGGCTCAAGCCCGGCATGGCGCTGGCCTCGATTCGCGGCGATGGCCGGTCGATCCTGGCGGGCGAGCGGATCGCGCTGAACTTCCTGCAGCGGCTTTGCGGGATCGCCACCCTGACGATGCAGTTCGTCGACGCCGTGAAAGG
>JBFMAJ010000234.1:0-3141 GCA_040755775.1 Nitrospirota bacterium | reverse complement strand
CGGAAAGTGGGCCTCTTCGATCGCCTGGGACGCCGGCATCAACCGATACGACCGGCGGACCCACTCGGGCAGCCATTCCGGCCAGAGATCGCCGTACATGTCGATCGCGCGGCGCATGATCGTCCGGATGGCCCGCGACCCCAGCCCCCGGGTTTCATGATAGACCGGCACCATCCGGCCGGAATGCAACAATTCATCGCCGCGCCGTTCGATCACTTCGTACTGGGGATTTTCCATCTGCCACCGGGGGCCGCCGTAGCGGTTGGGCCTCACGCGGCCCGTGAGCATCAAGTGCTGGCCGATCTTGAAATAGGTCTGCAGATAGGATTGGCCGAACCACTTGGCCGACAGGAGTCCGGTGTCGTCGGCGCCGACCAATTCGACGATGGCCAGCCGGCGGCGCGTGCGGCCGCCGCCGACCGCCTTCACCTCCACGCGGACGGTCTGGGTCTCGTCCGGGACCAATTGCGACACGGCGCGCAGGCGGCTGCGATCCTCATACCGCCAGGGCAGCACGGTGAGCAATTCTTCGATCGTGGCCGCGCCGAGCGCGCGAAACTGCGCCGCCCGGCGGCCGCCGATGCCGGGCACCCGCTCGATGGACTGCGCCAGCGCGTCGGCTTCGCCGACGGGTTCCGGCCGCTTCGGGCCGGGCGGCTCCTCCGGCAGGCTTCGCAATTCCGTCACAATCCGTTGCGCGGCCGACAAGCGATCGGCCCGCGCCGGCCCATCCATCCGGTCATAATCCTGAAACAACCGGGCCAGGCGGCGTAGCAGCCGCCGGGCGTGCGCGGACTGGACGGGGCTGAGGTCCGCAAGCTGCTCGCGGACGAAACGTCCCAAGCCCTGCACCCGGTCCCGCGGCGAGCCGGCGGTCCGGGCCGCGTATTCGAACGGCCGATCGAGTTGCGCTAAAAACCGCGCCAGCGATTCCATCGGTTGACGAGTCAGGCTTGCGGCGAAGGCGACCGGTATGCTAGCATACGCCCCGTTTCCCGGACGATACACACCATCTCACGGACAGGATCACATGGCACGACGTTGCGATATTTGCGGAAAAGGACATCGGATCGGCTCCAATGTCAGCCACGCGCACAACCGGACCAAGCGCCGGTTCATGCCGAACTTGAAATCGATTCGCACCAGCGTCGGCGGGCAGACCCGGCGCCGGCTGATCTGCACCGGCTGCATCAAGTCGGGCTTGATCGCGAAAAGCGCCCGCTGAGCCGCCCCTAAAAACGAATCGTCGCCCCCGCGCTGCCCACCAACTGGGGCGCCGAACTCGTCAGCCCCCGCCCGATCCCCGCGTCAAGCGTCACGGCCGGATCCAGCGCGTAGCTGACCGCGATCAACCCGGTCAGCGGATGGATGGCGTCGGCAGGATCGGTGCTGGTGTGCCCGGCGATCTCCGCCAACGCCGTCCACTGAGGCCAGCGGGTCACGTTGTACACGAATCCCAGGGAGTAGTTGAGGGCGTCCCGCAGCGAGCGCGTGCGCGCCGATGCGGGGCCGACGATCGTTTTGCCGCCGACCATGGTGTAGCCCGCGTTCACGTGCACGTCGACGGACCGGAACCGCTTGCTGGCGATGCCGACGACGCCGGCGTCGGTCTTGCCCGTGCAGGAGGGATTGAAGGCCGATAATCTGTCCTTGTTGCAGGTGGGCAGTTTCAGCACGAACTGGGTCGCCAAGGACACCGGCCGCCCTTCCCGGGCCCGGAGCCACCGGATCTTGGTTTTCAAGCTGACGTCGCCCAGCCCGTTCTCGGCCGACGAGCCGGACTGCAGGAAGAGCACCGGCGCCTCCACCTCGAAATCAAGATCGTTGAGCATGCCGTTGGTCAATTCCAGCAGCAACGACGACAGCCGGTCGTCATTGGAAAATTGACGGTGCAAGAATCCCGCCTCCAATCGCGTCGACCCTTTCTCGATGGGATCGGCCTGCTCCGTGGCCAGAAATGGACGGGCCGCCGACACGGGGGATCCGATTGCCAGAACGGCCAGCCACAGCGCCGCGGCCAGCCGGACAGGGGTGGACCGGCGGGCTCTCGCCGCGCCGGACAATGGCTCATTCATGCGTTGATCCGTCGTCAATCGTGAAGCGCAGGAAATCCCGCTGATTGTATGGATGGGCCGGGAGCTTGTCAAGAAACTGGCGCACGATCGACGCTGCGCAAAAATGGACAGCATGGGCGAAAAATGTGCAGCCATCCAGCAAGGCCCATCCCGGAACGCAAACCGAACAACCGAAAAACATGGATCTTTTCAGGCGCGGCGCAACGAGAAGCTCCCGCGTTTGCCATGGCCTTGCTTTTGCATCTATCTTGAACTACCCAAAACGTTGCAGGGGCAACGTCATTGACAGAGAGGGGGCCTTTTCCGGTGGACAACCGAGCCAAAATCCTGATTATCGACGATGAAGTGGGACCGCGCGAATCGCTCAAGATGGTCCTCAAGCCCTTTTACGAGGTGTACACGGCCAACAGCCGGCAGGAAGCGCTCGCCCTGGTGCAATCGACGGCCATCGACCTGGCCACGCTGGACCTGAAAATGACGGACTGCCACGGCACCGCCCTGCTCAAAGAGATCAAAACGATTCGACCGGGCACCCAAGCCATTATTCTGACGGGATACGGCAGTCTCAAAAGCGCCATCGAGGCGATTCGCTACGGCGCGGCGGATTACCTGCTGAAACCGTTTCAGGTGACGGAAATTCTGTCCGTCATCAACCGCGTACTCAGCCGGCCCGCATTGGCCGGACAGATGGAAGCGGCGCTCCACGACCTTGAGCACGCCGCCGAAAGCTCTCACCCGTGAGACATCACCGCGCCAAGGCGTCGCCATGACGGAGTCCACGCTGATCATCGTGGGCACCCTGGCCATGGTCTATAGCGCCTGCGAGCGGTGGCTCGTCACGCCCTCCTACTTCCTGCCGGTCTACGCCTCCCTGGCCGCCGTCATTCTCTGGCTGCTGGCCTGACCGATTTCCCGGCTTTGCCCGCGCGGGCCGATTGGCCCGCGTGGAGCAGTTCTTCCGCGTGGCGGCGGGTCGCTGGCGTCACCGTGGCGCCCCCCACCATGCGCGCCAACTCCGCGATTTGCTCCTCCCGGCGCAACGGCTGGATCGTGGCGACCGTGCGGC
>JBFMAJ010000233.1:0-3156 GCA_040755775.1 Nitrospirota bacterium | reverse complement strand
GATGGGGGTAACGGGGGGAGAGGAGCATCTCCCCCCGTCTGAGCGAGCGTCCTCAGACGCGAGCGGATCGACAAAGGAGGTGGAGGAATGACGACAAACGGCGTCGCGATGCTCGAAACCCCAACGGAACGCGACGCGGCCGACCGGGCCGCGCTGGAGGCGGTGCTCTTCCTCTCGGTGGAGCCGGTGCCCTTGGCGCAACTGGCGAAGGCCGCCGGCATCGACGAATCGCGGGCCAACGCGCTGCTGGAGCTGCTGGCCGCGGAACTGGACGGCGTCCATCGCGGCCTCCAGTTGGCGGCGGTCGCGGGCGGCTACCGGCTGCTGACCAAGCCGGAGGTGGCCGACGTCGTCCGCCGCTATAAGCAGATCACCTCGTCGGCGCGCCTCTCCAAGGCCGCGCTGGAAACGCTGGCCATCATCGCCTACCGGCAGCCGGCGCTGCGGACCGAGATTGAGGCGATTCGCGGCGTCGATTGCGCGGGCGTGCTGAAGACGCTGCTGGACCACCGGCTGGTAAAAATCGTGGGACGCCGCGACCTCGTCGGCCGGCCGATCGTGTACGGGACGACGCGGGAGTTTTTGGAATACTTCGGGCTGCACGATTTGACGGAATTGCCGACGTTGAAGGAATTTGAAGAATTGGCCCGCCAGGCGCCCGTGGAGTCTTCCGCTCCGGTCCTGACCCCCGGCGAAGAACCATTGTATCAGAACGGAGACTCGGCCGGATTTCGCGCGGCCGAGCCACCGGCCGGGGCCGAGATCGCTCCAAGCGTATAACCCGTCATGCCGCGTCGTGACCGAACAGCGGGCCCGCGCCCGTCCCGCCGCTCCGGCAAACCGGCGCAACCCGCCGCATCCGAGACGGTGGAGAAACTGGAACGCCGCCGCGGCGTCCGCACGATCGCCGATCAGCAGTTCGAGCGGGCCGCCGACCTGATGGGGCTGAGCCAGGATCTCCGTTTTTTGCTCAGGACGCCCTACCGGGAGGTGCAGGTGCGCATCCCCGTGAAAATGGACGACGGCCGCGTACGGACCTTCGTCGGCTACCGGGTGCAGCACAACAACGCCCGGGGGCCGATGAAGGGCGGCATCCGCTACCATCCCCACGTCGATCTGGCCGAAGTGCGCGGCCTGGCGGCGCTCATGACCTGGAAGACCGCGCTTGTCGATCTGCCGTTCGGCGGGGCCAAAGGCGGCGTCACCTGCGAGCCGGAGACCCTGTCGGTTGCCGAGCTGGAGCGGCTGACGCGCGGCTTTACCGCCATGATCGACCGGCTCATCGGCCCGTTTGAGGACATTCCGGCGCCGGACATGAATACCAATCCCCAGGTGATGGCGTGGCTCATGGATGAGTACAGCCGCCGCCACGGCCACACGACGGCCGTCGTTACCGGCAAGCCGGTGGAGCTGGAAGGATTGCCGGGACGGGAGGCGGCGACGGGCCGTGGCTGTCTGTTCACCATCCGCGCGGCGGCCAAAGAGCTGGGCATTGCCTGGCCGAGCGCCACGGTGGCCATCCAGGGCTTTGGCAACGTCGGCGGCTGGGCGGCCCGTCTGCTGGCGGCCGAGGGCGCCACGGTCGTCGCGATCAGCGATCATCGCACCGGCTGCTACGCGCCCCGCGGACTCGACATGGAAGCCGCGCTGCGCCACCGCAAGACGGCCGGCACCCTGGAGGGGTTCAGAGGGGGCGACCCGATCACCAACGACGAATTGCTGACGCTCAAGTGCGACCTGCTGATTCCCGCGGCGGTCAGCGGCGTGATCCATGACGGCAACGCGGCGAAGATCCAGGCCCGGGTGATCGTCGAGGGGGCGAACGGGCCCACCACGACGGCGGCCGACGAGATCCTGGCCGCCCGGGGCGTCGCCGTCCTGCCGGACATTCTCGCCAACGCCGGCGGCGTGATCGCCTCCTATTGCGAGTGGGCGCAGAATCTGCAGCGGCAGGCGTGGGAGGAAGAGCGGGTCAACGAAGAGCTGGAGCGCGTGCTCACGCGCAGCTATCGCAAGGTCTGGGCCGTGTCGCAGGCCCGCCGCGTCTCGCTCCGCACGGCGGCCTACCTGATCGCGATCGAAAAGGTCGTGACGGCGATGCGGCTGCGCGGGTTGTCGTAATGGGGGTCAGAGAACATTTTTTCTCGATAAAATGTGATGGTCAAAAAATGTTCTCTGACCCCAGTGGTTACCGTTCGGAATTTTCCAGAAAGACGCCCATCCGGCGGAATTTCCGGTAGCGCTGCTCCAGCAGCTCGTCCACGGATTGTTCCTCCAGCTTTTCCAGATGGTGCGTGAGCACGCGCTTGACCGTGTCGATGGCCTTGGCCGGATCCCGGTGGGCGCCGCCCAGCGGCTCTGAAATAATTTCATCGATGACGCCCAGGCGGAGCAGGTCGGGGGCGGTCATTTTCATCGCCTCGGCCGCTTCCTTCGCCTTGGCGCTGTCGTTCCAGAGAATGGCGGCGCAGCCCTCCGGCGAAATCACCGAATAGACGGCGTGCTCCAGCATCAGCACGCGATCGCCCACGCCCAGCGCCAGGGCGCCGCCGCTGCCGCCTTCGCCCATGACGACGCAGAGAATGGGAATCCGGAGTTGGGACATGATCAGGAGATTGCGCGCGATCGCTTCGGACTGGCCCCGCTCCTCCGCGCCGACGCCCGGGTAGGCGCCCGGCGTGTCGATAAAGGTGAGCAGGGGGCGGCGAAACCGCTCCGCCAGTTGCATTAGCCGCAGCGCCTTGCGGTAGCCCTCCGGGTGCGGCATGCCGAAGTTGCGCTGGACGCGCTCCTTGACGCTTTTTCCCTTGTGATGGCCGATCACCATGACCGGGCGATGGTCGAGCCAGCCGCTGCCCCCCATAATGGCGGGATCGTCGCCGTAGAGCCGGTCGCCGTGCAGCTCGGTGAAGTCCTTGAGCAGGCCGGCGATGTAATCGGTCATGCCCGGCCGGTCTTGATGGCGCGCGAGCAGCGTGCGCTGCCAGGGCGTCAGCCGGTGATAGAGCTCCTGCTGCAATTGATAGGCTTTTTTCTGCAGACGCTTGATCTCGTCGGCGGCTTTGGCGTCGTGGCGCGAATGTTCCTTCAAATGGTTGATTCGCTGGTCCAGCTCGGCGAGCGGCCGCTCGAAGTCCAGATAGTCGGTCATGGTCG
>JBFMAJ010000232.1:0-3165 GCA_040755775.1 Nitrospirota bacterium | reverse complement strand
AGCTGGCGCCGGGCGTCGCCGTCGAAGTGCGGGCCATAAGGGGCGCGCCGGGCTGGAGCGACGATGAGCTGCGGACGTTGTCACGCGCCTACACGGCGCTGTGGGTGCGGGTGCGCAATGAGACGGCGAACCGCGTGCCGTTGAGTCTCAACGATGCGGTGGTCTTCGATCCCCAGGGCACGCCGTGGATGGGGCTGGACGAGGCGCAACGGGTGCTCGTCCAGCGCTGGCATGCCTGGTCGTGGCGGTCGTTTGCGTCCGAGCGGCTGTCGCGGAATCGGATGGCGGCGCTTGCGGCGCGGCTAAAGGCGACGGAGCTGGACGACGACTGGCTGGCGCCCGGCGAAGAACGGGAAGGGGTGTTGCTGTTTAAGCCGATCCCCCCGTCGGCCTGCCCCCGGGGCCCGGCCCGCGGACTCTCGTCAGGCCGGCCGATGGAGTTGGAATGGCGCCTCGCGCAGGCGCCGGGTGGCGAGGAGCCGTCTCATTCGTTTCGAATGGCGCTGCAGTGCGAGGAGGCGCCGTGACGGCGGACCGGGCGCGGATTACGACCGGCTTTTGCCCGCCACGGCCATTCGCGGTTTGAAGGGGAGCCGCTTGCGCTTATGCTGATTGGACAGAATGGTTTGATCCAGCATCGCGCCGCAGTTGACGCATTTCCAGGCATAGAAGGTGAGCGCAAAATCGAGCACCCGTTCATTCAGCATCCAACCATGGCATTTGGGGCAATTCATCTGGCCTCCGTTTGTCCGATCGGTGGCGAAATCCCGCTTCGCCGATTCAGTGAGTTGGGCCGCTGCTTCTTGCGAAGTGCAAGCCCTATGCCATGAAGGGATGCTGAAATATATCATTGTAATTCTTGATGAATCTGATCATGCCATGCTAACTCATCCAATCATGATGGATCATATCTGCGCCAGGGTGGACAAAATTTGTCACCCTGGGAGGCGCCGACAGGGCGGATCGCATGGCTGACGGGGCCAAATCGGCGGCTATTACGCAGTGGCCCCTGCGCGAGCGTCCGCGCGAGCGGCTCCTGCGGTGCGGCGCCGGTGCGCTGACGGACGCCCAGCTGCTGGCGATTCTGCTGCGCACCGGCCGCCGCCGAGCCACGGCCGTCGATCTGGCGATGCGGCTGCTGGCCGATTTCGACGGGTTGGAGCGCTTGGGCATGGCCGGCGGCGCCGAGCTGTGCCGCATCGACGGCATCGGCCCCGCCAAAGCGGCCCAACTGCTCGCGGCGCTGGAGCTGGGCCGCCGCGTCCTCAGCCGTCCGTTCCAACCCGGCGCCGTCCTGACCTCGAGCCGGTCGGTCTTCGATCATTTCGCCCCGCTGTTGCGGGACGTCAAACAGGAAAGCTTCTGGGTCGTCCTGCTGGACAACAAGCACCGGATTCTGCGGGACCTGGCCGTCTCTTCGGGCAGCCTGACTACCAGTCTGGTTCATCCGCGCGAAGCCTTCGTCACCGCCGTGCGCGACTCGGCCGCGGCCGTGATCTTCGTCCATAACCATCCCAGCGGCGATCCGGCGCCCAGCGCGGAGGACCGCCAATTGACGCAGCGGTTGGCGGCCTGCGGCCAACTGCTCGGCATCCCCGTGCTGGATCATGTCATCATCGGGCGGGCGGCGTATTACAGTTTCGCCGATCACCGGCAACTGGACCCGGAGTGACCGCGCCCGGCTCGTTTTCCTCATTTACACCGACGGGGAAAGATGCTACACTTCAACAACTTAGGTCAGTGCGGCCTCGCGTGACGCGGCGGCGGCGGGCCGGCCTCGGCCGGCTCGGCCTTGTCGGGCTGCTCGGAGTGACGGTGTGCGCGGCGGGCGTGCTGCTTCCGCATCACCGGGCGGCGGCCGCCGAGCCGGATCCTTCTGGCCGTCCGGGCCCGGCCGACATCATCGTCAAGCGAATCGACATTCAAGGCTTGCGTAAAATAGCGGAGACGACGGTCAGGAGCAAACTCCCCCTGCGCGAGGGCGACCGTTTCACCGTGGACGGCGTCCGCAAGATCATTCAGGAGGTTCACCGGCTGGGCTATTTCGAAGATGTGCAGGTGGCGACGGAGGGGTTCGAGGGAGGGCTCAGGCTCGTCGTCACGGTGAAGGAATGGCCCGTGGTGCGCGACATCCGGTACGAAGGATACGATGAGCTGTCGCTCGATAAGCTCAAGGAGCAGGTGTCCATTCGGGCGGGCAGCTTTCTCGACCTGCGCGCCTTGACGAACGCCACCCGCGGACTGACGACCTACTACCGGAATCAAGGCTACTTTCAGGCCGAGGTGATTCCATTGTTGCAAGAGCTCCGGCCGGGCGAGGCGGCCGTGACCTTCGTCATCCGCGAGGGCGGGCGGGCGCGGGTCCGGTCGGTGTCCTTTGCCGGCAACCACGCGGCCAGTGAACGCCAATTGCGGAAGGCCGTCGAAACGACGCGCTATTTCTGGCTCACCTCGTGGTTGACCGACTCCGGCCTGTATCAGGACGACCGGGCGGCGCAAGACGTGGAGCGCGTGCGCGACTATTATCTGGACCGGGGCTATCTGCAGGTCCAAGTCGGCGAGCCCCAGGTGTCCCTCAGCGAGGATCAACGATGGTTTGACGTCGTCTTTTCAATCGTGGAGGGGGATCAATACACGATCTCATCCGTGACATTCAGCGGCGTGACGTTGTTCACGGAGGCCGAGGTCCGCGCGGTGGTCGAGACGGCGCCGGGCGAGCTGTTCCGGCGCAGCCGGATCCGGGCCGACATTCTGGCCGTGACCGATTTGTACGGCGAGCGCGGATACGCCTTTGCCCAGGTGCTGCCCGACATCCGGCCGGATGCCGCCGCCAAGCGGGCGGCGATTGAGTTTCAGGTGCAGGAAGGCGAGCAGATCCGGGTGCGCCGCATCGACATCGCCGGCAACCTCAAAACCCGCGACAAAGTGATCCGCCGGGAGTTGCGGGTGCAGGAACAAGAAATCCTGAACACCAAGGCGCTGAAGCGCAGCTTTGAACGGCTGAACAATTTGAATTTTTTCGAATCGGTGGAGGTCGCCCCCACGACCCGGCCGCCCGATCAGGTCGATCTGGAGGTGCGGGTCAAGGAAAAGCCGACCGGCACCTTCAGCATCGGCGGCGGCTACAGCTCGGTGGACCGCTTCGTCGGCCTGGTGGAAATCACG
>JBFMAJ010000231.1:0-3198 GCA_040755775.1 Nitrospirota bacterium | reverse complement strand
GGCCGGCGATCACCGACGGTGACGCCGGCGTCGTCATTTCAACCGGATCCTCGGATCGACCACGGCATAGAGCACGTCCGACAGAAAGGTTCCCGCCAGCGTCAGGGCCGCCGCCATGAAGTTGATGGTCAGGATGACCGGGAAATCGCGCGCCATGATGGCGTCATAGGCCAGCCGGCCCAGCCCGGGCCAGGCAAAAATCTGCTCGAAAATCACCGACCCGCCGATCAGGGCCGGCAGCAGGAAGCCGAACATCGTAATGAACGGCAGCAACGCGTTCCGGAGCGCGTGTCGATAAATCACCGCGTCTGGCTCCAGTCCCTTGGCCAGCGCCGTGCGGACATAATCCTGATAGATCACTTCCGTCATCTGCGAACGCACGTAGCGAGAGAGCACGGCGATGCCGCCCAAAGCCGACATGATCGATGGAATTACCAAATGCCAGACCCGATCCATACCTCGAAAAATCGCTTGGGCGTCCTCGAAGCCGAACGTTCGCATGCCGATCACCGGCACGCCCAGCAGTTGAACCGCCCACAAGATCATCAAATACGACAGAAAAAATCCGGGGATGGAGATCAACGCGTAGGACAGGATGGTCGTCACGCGGTCAAAGACCGCGCCCCGCCGAAGCGCCGCATAGATGCCGATCGGGAACGACAGCGTCCACACGATCAGCGTGGCGCAGATGAACAAGGGCAATGAATTGAGAAAGCGTTCCTTGATCTTCGAGACCACCGGCTGGCTGTCCTTGAAGGATTTGAGCTCCCCCGTCACCAGGTCTCGCATCCAGTAGGCGTACTGCCGGTACCAGGGATCATCCAGATGGAATGCCGCCCGGATTTTGGCGATATCGTCGGGCTTCATTCGAGGATTGGACGGATCCACTTCGCTCGGCTCGCCGGGCGCCAGATGAACGACGCCGTGGGCGATGACCGACACGATCACCAGCAAGACGAGGCGCTGGAGCAGATTGCGCTGAATATATCGCCACATAACGGTTGACGGGCCCTGAGTCGGCCGATCAGAATGTCGGCGTCATCTCCAGTTTTTTCCACCGATTGAAATGAAAAAAGATGTCGCCCGCCTTCGTCGGCGTGATTTTGGCAAAAGACCCATCATCCCGGACCACGACGATCTTCTTATCCAGCACCTGCGTGCCCAATCCGGCGTAGAGAAACGTGTAGGGCTGGTCCTCGGCGATGAGGCGGTGCAGTTGATGCGTCAACCGCTGTTGCGTCTGCACGTCATATTCCTGGCGGATGCGGACCAGCAGCGCATCGACCTCAGGATTTTTGTAACCGACAAAATTCAGTTGATGCGGCCCCGCCTGGGTCGAATGCCAGATTTGATAGAGGTCTGGATCGATGCCCATGCTCCAACCGAGAATCAGGGCGTCAAACTGGCCGGGATTGACAAAATCTTCCAGAAAGACCGCCCATTCAAAAACCTGGGTATTGCACTTGATCCCAATCCTCCGCCAGTTGTTCTGGGCGATCGTCATGATGGCTTTTCGGATGGGATTGCCCTGGTTGGTGATCAGGTTGAACTCGAACACCTTGCCGTCCTTTTCCAGCCATCCCTCGGTGTTTCTTCTCCACCCCAATTGCTCCAACAGGCGCACGGCGCCCTCGGGATCGTAGGGAATCGGCTCGACGGCATGGTCGTACCACGGCGTGTTCTTTGGAAAGGGGCCCGTCGTGCGCTCCCCTTCCCCGTAGAGAATATACTGGACGATCTCATCGACATTGATCGCCATGCCCAGAGCCCGCCGGACCCGCGTGTCGGAGAACGGCGCTCGACGGTGGTTGTAGCCGATGTAGGCATAGCTGAACCCCAGGCTGGTGAACGCCTGATAGTCGTCATCGACCTTGTAGCGCGCCGCCTGATGCGGAAGCGGCCCATACGTGTCAATGGCCCCGGTTCTGAACTCCACTTCCTGCGTCACATAGTCGGGAATGACGCGATAGAAAAAATCCCGATAGAGGGGGGCGCCTTCCCAGTAATCGTCAAAGCGGGCGAGGCGGATGAGTTCGTCGCTCTGCCACTCGACGAAGCGGAACGGCCCGACCCCGACCGGATGGCGGTTGAATTCGCTGTCCCGCAGGCCGAATGCCGACCGGGCCGCTTCGGAGAGCACGCGCCGGTTCATTTCTTGAGTCAACGCCTCCTCGTTGAGCAAATGCTCGGGCAGAATGCCCATGGTCCACGCATACATGGCGGGCGAAAATAATCGCTTATAGACCACGCGCACGGCGTGGAGATCCATGATCTCCACGGATTTGATCGGTTCGAAATCCGCGGTGCGCGGCGACAGGTTCTTGGGATTCATGATCGCCTCATACGTGAATTTGACGTCGCGCGCATCGAATTCGTGGCCGTCATGAAACCGCACGCCCTTTCGAAGAAGAAAGGTAATGACCGGATTATGTTCAAAGACCGGAACCAGCTCGGAAAAGTATGGACGGATCGCCTCGCGTTTCTCCGCCGGCTCAATCTTGATCCAGCGCTCCAAGGGCGCGCCTGTTTCGTAGCCTTCACCCACGATGGCCTTCAGCCGGCGAAAAAAATCCTGATCGACTTCCCGCAGCGTCACCTTCACCCGTTCGGGCAGTCGCAGATGCGCCTGCACGATCGTCTGATCCGGAAGCGGCAGCGGCACGGTGCGCGCCTGAGCCGGCAGGACGGCGATATCGGTCACCAGCTCTTTCAGTCTGGGAAGCGACCCCTGTTCGATTCCCCGTCGAATGCGGGCCTCCAGGGCGCGGGCGGTCACGGGCGTGCCGTCGGGAAAGCGTTTCTCCGGGTTCACCAGCACATAGGCCTCCTCGGTGATGGTCCAGGAGGTCGCGAGACGGCCGCGGAGTTCCAGGTGTTCATCCAGGTCAAGGAGTCCTTCAAAGACGAGCCCCGTAATGCGGCTGCTCGCCGTATCCGCATTCAGGATGGGATTCAGAATCTTGGCGTCTCCGATGGACGCTTCAATGAATTTCAACAGACGATCAGGATTGCCCGTAGTTTGTTCTTCATAGGTGGGAACCCATAAAAAGGACTGCAGGAGGAAGATCACGAGAACAACGGGCGCCAGAATCAAAAAGCGTTTGAGCGTCATCGCCGTGCTAGATCACGTGACCCAACACCCCGCACTCACGCACCGGCAAACCAGGATGCGCGCGCGAAGGAGGCCATCAAGGAGAT
>JBFMAJ010000230.1:0-3215 GCA_040755775.1 Nitrospirota bacterium | reverse complement strand
CCGGCCAAGTGCTCGTCAACGATCAGCCCCGGCGGGCCGCCAACAAGGTCCGGCCCGGCGACCGGATCGTCATCACCATTCCGCCGCCGGAGCCCACCGCGCTGCGGCCTGAAGCCATCCCATTAGACATTCTGCACGAGGACGACCATCTGCTCGTCGTCAACAAGCCGGCCGGCCTGGTGGTCCACCCGGCGCCCGGCCACCGCACCGGCACGCTGGTCAACGCCCTGCTCCATCACTGCGGCGCGCTGAAGGAGATCGGCGGGCGGGAGCGGCCCGGCCTGGTGCACCGGCTCGACAAGGAGACCTCCGGCGTGCTGGTCGTCGCCAAGACGGAGCTGGCGCACCGCGAGCTGATTGCCCAGTTCAAGCACCACACGATCGAGCGGCGCTACCTGGCGCTGGTGGCCGGCAAGCCGCGCCGCCAGGGCGAGATCGCGCTGGCCATCGGCCGGGACCGCGCGCACCGGAAAAAATTCTCGGTCCGCACGGCGCGCCCCAAGGCCGCCGCCACGCATTATCGGGTGGCGCAGCAGTTTGATGCGGCCGCGCTGGTGGAGGTGACGCCGCTGACCGGCCGCACGCACCAGATCCGCGTCCATTTTGCCGCGCTGCACCACCCCATCATCGGCGACACGCTCTATGGCGGCCCGGCGATCCGCCGCATCTCACAGCAGGCGGCCGGGGATGGGCTGACGATCGCGCGCCAGATGCTGCACGCGCAATCGCTGGGCGTGCGCCATCCGGCCACGGGCGAGCTGATGCGCTGGGACGCGCCGATCCCGGAGGACATGGCGGCCGTGATCGCCTGGCTGCGTAGTAATGCATAAGCCTCAGCCGGGGGTCGGTGAAGAAGCCGTCTCGGAGCCCCGCGCCACAAATGGTTTCGATGCCGTGCGGGGCGAGAGCCCGAGGGCCGGCGAGCACCGCAAGCGCAGCCGAGCCCGGTGCCGATGAACCGACCTCCGGCTGAGGCCCACTGCACCGCGTTGACAAGGGATAACTCGGACGGTATAGTTTTCCCACGATGACTACCGTACATGCTGACAAAATCTGGATGGACGGCAAGCTCGTTCCCTGGGATCAGGCGCAGGTGCACGTGCTGACGCACAGCCTGCACTACGGCCTGGGCGTCTTCGAGGGGATCCGCTGCTACAAGGGCGCGCAGGGCTCGGCCGTCTTCCGGCTCAAGGAGCACATCGCCCGCCTCTTCGCCTCCGCCCACATCGTCCGGATGAAGCTGCCCTACGCGCCGGAGCAGATCGAGGCGGCCGTCGTCGAGACCGTGCGCGCCAACCGCCTGGAGGCCTGCTACATCCGGCCGATCGCCTTCATCGGCGCCGGCGAAATGGGCCTCTACGTCAAGCAGAACCCGGTGCACGTCGCCATCGCCGCCTGGCCCTGGGGCACCTATCTGGGCGACGAGGGATTGCGCAACGGCATCCGCGTGAAAGTCTCCTCGTTCGCCCGCCACCACGTCAACATCAGCATGACGCGGGCCAAGGTGACCGGCTACTACGTCAACTCGCAACTGGCCAAGCAGGAGGCCAAAGAGGCGGGCTACGACGAGGCGCTGCTGCTCGATCCCGACGGCTACGCGGCCGAAGGGCCCGGCGAAAACCTTTTTCTCGTCCGCAAGGGCGTGCTCAAAACCACGCAGCTCAACTCCGTGCTGGAGGGGATTACCCGGGACAGCGTGATGCAACTGGCGCGCGAGGCCCGCATCCCGATCGCGGAAGAGCGGTTTCCGCGCGACGAACTCTACATCGCGGACGAGGCCTTCTTCACCGGCACGGCCGCCGAGCTGACGCCGATCCGCGAAGTGGACGGCCGGACGATCGGCAGCGGCAAGCCGGGACCGATCACGCAGCAACTGCAGGAACGCTTCTTCTCGATCGTGCGGGGCAACGACCCCGCGCATGCCGCCTGGCTAACAAAAGTCTAAGCGCCAACACCACCGCTCGTTAAGATTCGACGGAAAAATCAGTCTGAGCCGGTAGCGGTGAAACCACTCTCGCTGCGCTTCGGTCAGTTCCGAGCGCGCCTCTTCCCGCAGCAGCGCCGCCCCCAGCAGCCGTTCAGCCCGCAATTGGTGGACCAGCGAGACTTGGCCCCACAGCGCCGTTGAATTGATCGACGCGCCCGACTGGTAGTGCTGCTCCAACTCGCGGCTCTCCCCGGATAAATGGCGCTCCAGCCCCTGCTGGCTCGCCTCCGACCGCTCCAGCAGCGCGCGCAGCGACATCGCCTGCTCGCGATGTAGTCCCGCCAGCGTTTGATGCTCCAAAAGCCCCCTGATCTCTTCGGCGGGAATGGCCATCGGCCCGGTCGCGCAACCGGCGATCGCAATCATCAGAAAGAGTGAGCCCAGCATGCCCGTGCGCCTTCGCATACCGTTACCTTAGCAGCCGGGCACAGCTCTGTAAAGCGCGCCCCCATCGCCGTACGCGGCTCAGCGGGAAACCGTGACGCCGTTTCGTTGACACATGGACGACAATTCACAGCGGCTGCACCAGGGAGAGATCGGCGTGCAGAGATATTGCCCGTAGGGCACCAGCAGATCGTTGAAGATGATCCAGTAGCGGCGGGGCAGGAGGGCGCGCAGGGCCATTTCGGTCTCGTCCGGCGTCTTCGTGCGGACGTAGCCCCAGCGGTTGCTGATCCGGTGCACGTGCGTGTCGACGCAGATCCCCGGCCGGCGGAAGGCGAGCGTGACGACCAGGTTGGCGGTTTTGCGTCCGACGCCCGGCAGCGCCAGCAACTCCTCCAAGCGGCCCGGCACCCGGCCGCCATGTTGGTCGAGCAGTTGGCGGCAGATGGCGCGGATGGCTTTGGCCTTGGTCCGGTAAAAGCCGACCGGATAGATGGCCGTCGCGATCGCGCCGGCCGAGAGCCGCACCATCGCCGCCGGCGTGTCGGCCAGGGCGAAGAGCCGCTCGGCCGCCTCGGCCGTCGTCCGGTCGCGGGTGCGCAGGCTCAGCACGGTGGCGATCAGCACGCGGAAGGGATCGCGCGAGCCCTTGGCCACCACGCCGACGATCGGCTCCGGCCATTGGCGGATGGCGTGCTTCAGGAGCGCAACCGCTTTGGGAATCTGCGCGTTGTTAATCGTTCTTCCCGGATCGTTTCTTGGGAATCGATGTCAGCGGCCGGTAGAGCCGGGGGCGGCGCGCCTCCCACAAGTCATTATAAGCATTCAGCCGTTTATTCGTCGC
>JBFMAJ010000229.1:0-3216 GCA_040755775.1 Nitrospirota bacterium | reverse complement strand
GAGCACTGCTCTACGTGCCGGTCGTCGGCGAGGCGATCCGCATCCACCATATTATCGGCATGATCCGGACGCTGGGGGCGACGCTGCAGGGGGGCATTCCGCTGGTGCCGGCGCTGCGCATGGTGCAGGCGTCGATGACCAATCCGCTCTTCGAGGCCGGCGTGGCCCGGGTGGCCGATGAGGTGACCGAAGGCGGCGGGCTGGCCCGAGCGTTCGGCCGGATCCGCCTCCTGCCCCGCATGTCGGTCGAAATGATCGACGTCGGGGAAACGGCCGGCGCGCTGCCCGAGATGCTGAACGAGATCGCCGAATTTCACGAAAGCGAGCTGGATCGCCTGCTCAACCGCTTGATGACGTGGATCGAGCCGATGATCCTGCTGCTCATGGGCGGCGTCGTGGCGTTGATCGTCGTCGCCATGTACCTGCCCATTTTTTACCTGGCGGGGACGATCCATTGACCGGGCGACCGACGCGGGTCAACCGGTAACGACCATGCGCACCACGCTATCCGGACAGCGCCGCCGCTTAAGCGACCTGTTGATTCATCTGGGCCTGGTCACCACGGAACAGGTGGAGGCGTCTCTGCGCCAGCCGGACGATGGCCGGGATGGGAAGAGCGGCGCGCCGGCCGACGAGATGCAATTGGGCGAACGGCTGGTGAAGCAGGGGTTGCTGACCGAAGAGCAGTTGGCCAAGGCGGTGGCCCAGCAATACCGCCTGGCCTATCAGCCGCTCGATCAGTACCGGTTCAATCCGGCCGACTATCACTGGATTCCGGTGGAGCTGATGTACCGTTACCCGTTCGTGCCCTATGAGGCGTCGGAGGGCGGCCTGACGATCGTGATCAGCGATCCCAGCAACGTCCGCGCGCTGGACGAGCTGGAGCTGGTCCTGAAGCGGCAATTGCGGATGCTGGTCTCGAGCAAGACGGCGATTTTGGAGGTGCTCAAACGCAGCGAAAGCTCGACCCAGGTGCTGAAGAAGGTCGGCGCCGACATGGGGGCGGTGCTGATCAAGGAGGACGAGGCCGGCGAGGAAGTGCTGTCCGTCGAGAAGATCACGCAGGACACGAGCCCGGTCATCCGGCTGGTCGACTCGATGCTGCTGAACGCCCTGCAGCGCCGCGCCAGCGACATTCACATCGAGGCGACCGACCGGTCGGTGCTGGTGAAATACCGCATCGACGGCGTGCTCTACCCGGCGATGGCCCCGCTCGACGTGCAGCTGCAGTCCGCGCTCATTTCCCGCGTCAAGGTCATGTCGGATCTCGACATCGCCGAAAAGCGCGTGCCCCAGGACGGGCGGTTCAAGTTCCGCCTGGAGGGGCGCAAGATCGATTTCCGCGTCTCCATTCTGCCGAGCATTTTCGGCGAGGACGTCGTGATCCGGATCCTCGACAAGGAATACATCACGGCGGGGGTCAACGAATTGCGGCTGGACCGGTTGGGGTTCAATCCGGGCGATCTGCGGCGCTTCCGGCGGGCGATCATCGAGCCGTACGGCATGGCGCTGGTGACCGGGCCGACCGGCAGCGGCAAGACGACCACGCTCTACGCGGCCATCAGCGAGATCAACAATCGCGAAGATAAAATCGTCACGATTGAAGATCCGGTCGAGTACCAGCTCGAAGGCGTGGTGCAGATTCCGGTCAACGAGAAAAAGGGCCTGACGTTCGCGCGCGGGCTCCGGTCGATTTTGCGCCACGATCCGGACAAGATCATGGTCGGCGAAATCCGCGACTCCGAGACGGCGCAGATCGCCATCCAATCGGCGCTGACGGGCCATCTGGTGTTCACCACGGTGCACGCCAACAACGCCTTCGACGTGATCGGCCGGTTCGTCAACATGGGCATCGAGCCCTATAATTTCGTCTCATCCCTGAACTGCATCCTGGCGCAACGGCTCGTGCGGGCCATCTGTCCCGGATGCCGCGAGCCGGTCACCATCACGCCGGAGCAGTGCGAGGAGGCGGGCCTGTCCCCGGCGATGCTCGCGGGCGCGTCGCCGCACCAGGGCCGCGGCTGCCACGAGTGCAACGGCACCGGCTACAAAGGCCGCCGGGCGATTACGGAGTTTCTGGATTTGAGCGACACCGTTCGCGAGATGATCCTGGCCCGCCGGCCCTCGTCCGAGCTTCGCAAGCAGGCGATCGCCGAGGGCATGACGACGCTGCGGCAGGCCGGCGTGGAGAAGGTCCTCAGGGGCGAGACGACGCTGAGGGAAATCAACCGCGTCACCTTTATCGAGCCGCTATGAGGTGTCCCCGTCGAGAGAAGAGTACGGCGATGGGGGGCGGCGGGGAGGAGCGTGAGCATCGCTCCCCCCGCTTGAGCGAGCGCGCAGCGCGAGCGGATCAATGACGCGCCGCTGGCGCTCATGGTGGGAGGCCGCCCCGGAGGCCGGGATCTACATCGGCGCCGGCTGCGTGGCGACGGCGGCCGTCGAACCCGACCGCGCGCGCCGGCTCAAATTCTCGCGGGTGGATCCGCTGCCGCCCGGCGCCGTCGTGCCCTCGCCCGTGGAATCGAATATTCGGGATTCCGGGCTCGTCGTCGACCGGCTGAAAGAGGCGACCGCTCCGAGCCGGTGGACGGAGGTCGCCATCAGCCTGCCCGATCCGACGGTGCGGGTCGCGATTCTCGAGCTGGCGCGGGTTCCGGCGCGCCGCGCCGACCGGAACGCGCTGTTTCAACACCATTTGGAGCGGCTGTTCTTGAACGCGCTGGGGCGCTGCCGGTTTGCCTATCAACGGCTGCCTTCGCCGGAGTCCGACGGGCGGCAACGCGTTCTGGTGTCGGCGATCCGGGAAGAAATTCTGGAGGAATATGAAGCCGTCGCCCGCGCGGCGGGATTGCTGCCGGCGGTGGTGGATATTGCGGCGTTTCACCTTTACAATTTGTACGAGGGGCAAATCGTCTCGTCCCTGCAGCCCTCTCAATGGGCGCTGTTCCTGAATCTGTTCGATCAAAACTTCACCATTATTCTGCTCGACCACGAGGGGCCGCGCTTTATCCGGATCAAGGCGCTGCCGTCCGACTCTGGCGGAGGGCTGGCCGGGGCGGATCTGGCGGCCCGCGTGACGGCGGAGATCGACGCCTCGGTCCGCGCCGCGCAGACGGCCGCCGACGTGGAAGAGCCCCCGCTGATCAACCGCCTCTTTTTTTTCAGCGATCAACCGCTAGCCGGTCTTGATGAGGAGATGCGGTCGGCCTATCA
>JBFMAJ010000228.1:0-3230 GCA_040755775.1 Nitrospirota bacterium | reverse complement strand
GTGCCCCGTTCGGCCAGCAGCCGGTAGCGCCGCTGCATTTCCGCGACCACCTGCTGCAGCGCGGCGGCGGCGTCCTTGGGGTTGACGACGACCGGCGCGAGCAGGTGCGGGATGCCGTCATAAGCCGACAGCTCCAGCAGCTTGGGGTCGATCATCAGGAATTTGACCTCGTCCGGGCGGGCGGAAAAGAGCAGGCTGAGAATCATCGTGTTGAGCGCCATGCTCTTGCCCGAGCCGGTCGCGCCGGCGATGAGCAAATGCGGCATGGCGGCCAGGTCGGCGACCATCGGGGCGCCGATCGTGTCCTTGCCGACGGCCAGCGTCAGCTTGGACCGGGCCGCTTCAAACGGGCCCGAGGTGAGGATCTCCTTGAGCAGCACATCTTCGCGGTAGCTGTTGGGGATTTCGATGCCGATCGTCGATTTGCCCGGCAGCGGGGCGACGATGCGCACCCGCATCACCTTCATGGCCAGCGCCAGGTCGTCAGCCAGCGTCGTGATGCGGTTCAGCTTCACGCCGGGCGCCGGCTCGAACTCGTGCATGGTGATGACGGGGCCCGGATGCACCTGCGTGATCCGGCCGGCGATGCCGAAATCGAGCAGCCGCTTCTCCAGCAATTGGGAATTGACCAGGAGCTCCTCCCGGGTCGTTTTCCGCGCGTGGGGCGAGGGGTCGGCCAGGAGCGAGAAGGGCGGAAGCTGATACCGGTTCGACGAGGATTGCATGAACTCGAAGCTCTTTTGCTCGCCCTTCGGCGCGCTGGGCGGCGGCTGCGCCGTTTCGATGATGGTGGGCTGCTCCGGCTGTCCCGCGGCCAGGCGGGCGGCGCGCACCATCGCTTCGCGGCGCCATCGCTTCACCTGCTCGCGCCGGATGAGCGTCACGCCGCGCCATTGGCCCGTCCATTGCCGGAGAGTCTGAGCCGCGGCCGTCAGCAATGACGGCAGGGAGGCCGCCGTTGTCAGCATGACGGCGGCCAGGAGCAGCGTGGTCAGCAGAATCAATCCGCCGATCCGGCCGACATACAAGTCGGCCCCTTGCGCAAGCCAGCCGCCGATCCAGCCGCCCGCCTGACCGTCAACGAGCGCCCGCTCGGTCAGTAGCGGCAGGCGCGGCAGCACCATGGCCGCGAACGGCATGAGGCTGAAGGTCAGCAGCCCCCAGCCGAGCATCTGCATCCGCGGCAGCTTTGCCGCCGGCGTCCAGAACCAGCGCCAGCCGATCAGACCCCCGAACAGCGGCAGCAGATAGGCGCTGACGCCGATCAATTGAAACAGACCGTCCGCCGCGACGGCGCCGACGCGGCCGATGAGATTTTTGACCACCGCATGGCTTGCGGCGGTCGTCAGAGAGGGATCGGTCGGATGATACGAAAGCAGGCTGAGCCCGATTAGCAGCGCAGCGGCGATGACGAGCAGGCCTTTCAGCTCGCGCCACAACACCTTATGCATGGCGCGTATTGTAGCAGAATACGCAGGCAGGGTACAGGGGCCAGGCTATTGGATCTTCGGCGCAATGACCCGGCTCAGCCGGGCCCATTCCTCGATGCTGAGCGTTTCGGGTCGGCGCATCGGATCGATGCCGGCTTCCCGAAGGAGAGCGGCCGCCCGTTCCGCCGTCATGGATATCCCGGAGAGATGCCGCAGGCTGCGGCCCAGGGTTTTGCGGCGAAGGGCGAACCCCTGGCGCACCAGTCGCAGAAACACCGTCTCATCCTCAATCGCCACGCGCGGCCGCGGGCGCGGCGTCACCGTGACGACGGCTGACTCCACCTTCGGCGGGGGCCGGAAGCTGCCCGGCGAGACGATCATTTGGAGGGCGACGTCGGCGTACAGCTGCGCAAGAATCGACAGCAGCCCGTAGCGGCGGCTGCCCGGCGCGGCGGTGAGCCGCTCGGCCACTTCGCGTTGGAACATCAGCACCATGAATGAAATCGCTCCGCGCAGCTCCAGGAGACGAATCAACAGGGGGCTGGCGACGGCATAGGGCAGATTGGCGACGACCTTGAACGGCGCCGGAATCTGCTCGAACGGAAAACGCAGGGCATCGGCCTGCATCAGGTGCAGCCGGTCGCGCGGCCCGAAGCGCGCGCGCAGGGGCTCAATCAGCGCCGGGTCGATTTCAATCAGCCACAGCTCATACGCCCGTTCGAGCAGGAGCGCCGTCAGCGCACCCCGTCCGGGGCCGATCTCGACCACGCGATCGTCGGGCATCAGCGCCGCCAGCTCGATGATCCGGCGGCAGACGCCCTGATTAATAAGAAAATTTTGGCTGTAGCGGGGTTGTTTCGTGATCCGGGACACGTGCTTAACGCGTATGGCGGCGGGCAAGCGTCGCCGCCAGTTCCAGCGCTTCAAGCAAGCTCCCCGGGTCGGCCACCCCTTTGCCCGCGATATCGTAGGCGGTGCCGTGATCGACCGACGTGCGGACGAAGGGCAGGCCGGCCGTCACGTTAACCGCGCGGCCGAAGGCGAGGAGCTTGATGGGAATGAGCGCCTGATCGTGATACATCGCCACGGTGGCGTCGAATTCGCCTTGGTGCGCCCGGCGAAAGAGCGTGTCGGCCGGATAGGGGCCGGACACGTTGAGGCCGGCGCGCCGGGCCCGCGCCACGGCCGGAGCGATAATCCGCGCTTCTTCATCGCCGAAGCGGCCGTGATCCCCGGCGTGAGGGTTGAGGCCGGCCACGCCGATGGCGGCCTTGGGCCGGCCGAACCACTGGTCCAGCGCGCGGGCGGTGAGCCGGATGGCCGACAGGATCTTCTCCGTCGTCAGCCGATTGGAGAGCTCCGCGATCGCCACGTGGGTCGTCGCCAGCATAATGCGCAATCCGCCGCCCACCATCATCATGCCGACGGCGGGCGCGCCGGTCAGCGAGGCCAGGAATTCCGTATGCCCTTCGAAGGGGTAGCCGGCCCGTGACAGGCCGACTTTGTGAATCGGCGCCGTCGTGATGGCGTCGATCCGGCCCGCCTGCGCCCACGCCGCAGCCCGTTCGATCGCCTGGGCGGCCAGCCGGCCGCCGGCCGCCGTCAGACGGCCGGGCGGCGGCATGGCGCGCGGCCGGCCGACCGAAACGAACGGAATGCGGTGGGGAGTGACGGCTCGGGGGAAGGAATCGCCTTCGGCGATCGGGATGAACCGCACCGGCACCCTGAGGCGCGCGGCCAGCCGGTCAAACACATTCAGCTCGCCGAAGATGACCGGACGGCACCAGGCCAAGGGCCGCC
>JBFMAJ010000227.1:0-3243 GCA_040755775.1 Nitrospirota bacterium | reverse complement strand
ATACCATCACGCGGAAATGCTCGGCCGGCCCTTCCTCCAGCGCCTTCCGCTCCGAAATGACCAGATACATCCCGCCGTGGCGGTTTTCCTTGACGTCAAAATAGTAGCTCCGCCGGCCCGCCCGAATCATCCGGCTGAACAATTCTTCCTGCTGGCTCATGGCCGCCCTCCGAGGGAATGTGATTCGCCTCGTCGACCCCCCAGGCGCCCGTTCGCCGAACATCGAAGCGGCTCATCTTCGATTCGAGGCCAGCGCGCCTGCCAGGGCTTCGACACATCGATCCAGCTCCGCGCGCGTCCGTTTTTCCGTGACGCAACAGAGCAGAGCCTTCTCCATCCCCGCCCCATACGGAGCCAATGACAGCCCCAGCAAGACCCCGTCATTAGCCAGTTGCCGCGCGATCGGTTCGCTTTCGACCGGCAGCGTGATGACAAACTCCTTGAAGAACGGCGCCGCATGCGCCGCGCGCACGCCCGGCAGCGCCGTCAGCGCCCGTTGCAGAAAATGCGCCTTGTCCCAGCATTGCACCGCCGCCTCGTGAAGCCCGCCCGGCCCCAGCGCGGCCAGATGCACGGTGGCCGCCAGCGCGGTCAGTGCCTGGTTGGTGCAGATGTTCGACGTCGCCCGTTCGCGGCGGATATGCTGTTCGCGGGCCTGCAGCGTCAGGCAATAGCCCCGCCGCCCGGCGCCGTCGACCGTGGCGCCCACGATCCGGCCGGGCAACTGCCGCATGAACGCCTGGCGGGCGGCCAGCAACCCCAGATAGGGCCCGCCGAAATTCATCGGGATGCCGAGCGGCTGCCCTTCCCCCACGGCGATATCGGCGCCGCATTGGCCCGGCGGCGCCAGCAGGCCCAACGAGACCGGGTCGGCCATGACGACCAGCAGGCCGCCGGCCGCGTGCACGGCGGCCGCCAACGCCTCGACCTCTTCCAGGCAGCCGAAAAAGTTGGGGTGTTGCACGATCAGCGCCGCGCAGGAGGCGTCCAATTGCCCGCTCAGCGCGGCCGGATCGACGATACCGCCGGCGGCCGGCGCCGTCTTCAACGTGCAGGACAGTCCCTGCAGGTAGGTCTCCACCACGCGGCGGTAGTGCGGATGGAGTGTTTCGGCCAGCACGATCGTCGATCGCTTGGTCACGCGCATCGCCATGAGCGCCGCCTCCGCCAGCGCCGAGGCGCCGTCGTACATCGACGCGTTGGCCACGTCCATCGCCATCAGTTCGCAGATCATCGTCTGGTACTCATAGATCGCCTGGAGCAGCCCCTGGCTCATCTCCGCCTGATAGGGCGTGTAGGCGGTGTAGAATTCCGACCGGTTGAGGACGTGGCCGACCACCGATGGGATGGCGTGATCGTAGGCGCCCGCGCCCAGCAATGAAATCATCGAGCCGGCCGGCCGGTTCTGATCAGCCCAGCCGTCGAAGAGCCGCTGCAGCTCCAGCTCCGAGCAGGCCGGCGGCAGCGAGGGGGCGGCGCCGGCCTGCAACGCGGCCGGAATGTCCGCCAGCAGCGCCTCTTCATCCGGCGCGCCGATGGCCGAAACCATCGCCCGGCGGTCCGCCGGCGTGTGCGGGATGTAGCCGGGCGCCGGGCTGTCCGGTGCCGCCGAATCGTCGGTCCGCTGCGGGCTCACGCGTGGCCTCCCTGGTAAAACGGCAATGACACGATCGTCGCCGGATGGCGCTTCTGGCGAATTTCCACCGCAACGGCGGCGCCGATCTCGCCGATGGCGGGCGGCAGAAAGCCCAGTCCGATCCCCCGTTCCAGCATCGGCGACAGATTCCCGCTGGTCACGACGCCCGCCGGTTCGTCCGCGTGGAAGAGCCGGTAGCCCTGCCGGGGCACGGCGCGGTCCGGCAGCATGAACGCCGCCAGCCGGCGCGCCAGGCCGGCCCCGCGCTGCGCGCGCAGCGCCTCACGCCCGATAAATTCGTGCCGGTCCAAATCGACCGCCCACTCCAGGCCGGCCTCCAGCGGCGTAATCGTTTCGTCGATTTCATGGCCGTACAGGCTGTAGCCCATCTCCAGCCGCAACGTGTCGCGCGCGCCCAGGCCGACCGGTTTCACGCCCTGCGCCTTGCCGGCCGTCAGGAGCGTCTCCCAGACCGCCGGCGCCCGGTCCGAGGGCAGAAACAACTCGGCGCCGGGCTCGCCTGTATAGCCGGTCGTCGCCAGCAGCAGCTCCACGCCGGCCACCGTCGCCGGCGCCAGATGCCATCGCTTCATGGCCGTCACTGACGCAGCGCCGGCTCGCTCCAACAGCCCCAACGCCAGCGGCCCTTGCACGGCGATCATCGCGACGGCGTCGCTCAGATCCCACACCTGCGCGGCGCTGTCCGTCGCGGCGTGGTGTTGAAACCATTGCACGATTTTCTGCCGATTGGACGCATTGACCACGACGAAGAATTGGCCGGCCGCGCGCCGGTAGACGACGACGTCATCGAGCACGCCGCCCGATTTCCGGCAGACCAGCGCATACCGCGCGCTGCCGTCGGCCATGGAGGCCAAATTGCGGGTGACCAGCCGTTGCAGGAGCGCTTCGGCCCCGGCGCCCTCCACGGCGATGCGGCCCATGTGGCTGATATCGAACAGCCCGGCGGCCGCGCGCACCGCGCGGTGCTCATCCAGCACGCCGGAATAGGAGAGCGGCATCTCCCACCCGGCAAACTCCACCATTTTGGCCCGGGCCGCGCGATGCCATTCGTGAAGTGGGGTCTGATTCACGGGCAAGGCCTAAATTTTATATTGTTTCCGTTGCGTTGCACATCAGGCGAGTCGAACCATCCTACTGAATCAGGTGAGACGTGTCAATTCCTGCGCTGCGAACGGCGCACTTCAGCGCGTCGCGCCGTATTAGTTCGTGAACCATTTCAGGGCGCGCGTCATCCATCCCCGCACGACGCCGGTCGCGCTGTCGGCCTGACAGACGTCGCTGGGCTCGGTGCCGGCGATGAACCATTCGGGCACGCTCTCCGGGCAGCGCCATGTCGCCAGCGCGCCGGTCGCCAACTCGATGCGGCGGCTCACGACGCCGGCCGGCGGCGCAAAGTCCGAGACCGGCGCCGCCGCCAGCGCCGCCTGCATGAACCGGGTCCAAATCGGCACCGCGGCCTGCGCGCCGGTCAATCCCAGCGGCTGCGGCCGATCGTAGCCGACCCAGACCAGCGCCACCAAGTCCGGCGTGTAGCCGGCAAACCACGCATCGTGCAAATTGCTGGAGGTGCCCGTTTTGCCGGCCGC
>JBFMAJ010000226.1:0-3259 GCA_040755775.1 Nitrospirota bacterium | reverse complement strand
CAGCGACCTCGGCGTGCCCCTGATCGGCGTGGGGCTGCTCCACCAGCAGGGCTATTTTCGTCAAATTCTTTCCCGGGACGGCCGGCAGCTCGAGGCCTTCCCCTACAATGATCCGACCATGCTGCCGATCATCCCGGTCGAGACGTCAGACGGCGGCTGGCTCCGGCTGAAGCTGGAATTGCCCGGCCGCTCGCTGCTGCTGAAGGTCTGGCGGGCGCGCGTCGGCAAGGTCACGCTCTACCTGCTCGACAGCAACGACCCGCTCAACAGCCCCTGGGACCGCAGCATCACGGCCGCCCTCTATCCGACCGAGAAAGAGCGCCGGCTGCTGCAAGAGATCGTGCTCGGCGTCGGCGGCTGGCTTGTCCTGGAACAGCTCGGCGTCGAGGTCGAGCTCTGCCATCTCAATGAAGGCCACGCGGCCTTTGTCGTGCTGGCCCGCGCCCATCATTTTATGAAGCAGACCGGCCAGCCCTTTTCCGTCGCGCTGCAGGCGGTCCGGGCCGGAACGATTTTTACCACGCACACGCCCGTGTCGGCCGGCTTTGACCGGTTCGAGCCGTCGTTGATCACGTCCTATCTGCGCACGCTCACCGGGCGGATGGCCATCTCCTCGCGCGACGTGCTGGCGCTGGGGAAAAAGCATCCGGATGATCCCGACGAGCCCTTCAACATGGCCTACCTGGCGATTCGGGGCAGCGGTTTCATCAACGGCGTCAGCCGGCTGCATGGGCAATTCAGCCGCCGGCTCTTCCACGAGCTGTTTCCCCGCTGGCCGGAGGCGGAGGTGCCCGTGGGCCACGTCACGAACGGCGTCCATATGCCGACCTGGGATTCCCAGGTGGCCGACGAGTTGTGGACCGGCTCGTGCGGCAAGGGGCGCTGGCTCAGCACGATTGAAGAGCTGTGCGGGCCCATCGAGCGGATCAATCTGTCCGACGTCTCCCGGCTCAGGATCGAAGGCCGGCACGCGCTCGTACGCTACGTGCGAACGCGGCTGGTGCGTCAATTGCGCGAGCACGGCGCGCCGGCCGCCATGGTGGAACGGGCCGCCCATGTGCTTGATCCCAATGTGCTGACGTTGGGCTTCGCCCGCCGGTTTACGGCCTATAAGCGGCCGACGCTGCTGCTGCACGATCCGGAGCGGCTGGCCAAAATTTTGCTGAGCCAGGAACACCCCGTGCAGTTGATCATCGCCGGCAAGGCCCATCCGGATGATCATGAGGGCAAGCAATTGGTCCAGGCGCTGGCCCGGTTTGCCGCGCGGCCCGAATTGTTCGATCGCGTCGTCTTTCTGGAGGATTACGACCTCACGCTGGCCCAGCAGTTGACCGCCGGGATCGACGTCTGGCTGAACACGCCCCGGCGTCCCTGGGAAGCCTGCGGCACCAGCGGCATGAAGGTGCTCGTCAACGGGGGCTTGAATTGCTCGGAGCTGGACGGCTGGTGGGCCGAAGCCTATCACCCCGATCTCGGCTGGGCGCTCGGCGACGGCCGCGATCACGCGGAGCCGGCATGGGACGGTGTGGAGGCCGAGCAGCTCTACACGCTGCTGGAACAGCAGATCGCGCCGGAGTTTTATCGCCGCGATCCCGACGGATTGCCTCGCCGCTGGCTGGAGCGGGTGCGCGCCAGCATGGCGCAACTGACCCCGCAGTTCAGCGCCGGCCGGATGCTGATCGATTACGTCGAGCGCATGTATTTGCCGGCCGCCCGCGCCTACCGGGCGCGCGCGGCCAATGGCGGGAAGCTGGCCAATGAGCTGGCGGAATGGCATCGTCGATTGGCCGAGGATTGGCACACGGTGCGATTCGGCGACGTGCTCGTCACCGCCGGCGCTGGACATCACCGATTCGACGTGCAGGTCTATTTCGGCGATTTAGAGGCCCGGATGCTGGCCGTCGAATTGTACGCCAATCCGGAGCGCGATGAACCGCCCCTCCGGATCCCCATGGAGCGCAAAGAATCCATTGCCGGAGCGGTCAACGGCCATATTTATACGGCCGAAGCGCCGGCGACGCGCCCCGCCCACCATTTCACGCCGCGGATTATCCCTTCCCATCCGCAGGCGCTCGTCCCGCTGGAGGAGACCCTGATTCTTTGGCAGCGGTAGCGCCGCCGCGCGGCCGATGGGATTTACCCGAACAGCAGCGAGTTCGCTTTAGCGCCGATCGTGGTGCCGCTGAACAGGATGGCGCACCCCAGCACCAGCATCGCCGTCAGGTTCAAAATCACCGGCGCGATACCCATCAGCGCCAAAATTCCGAGCGCGCCCGCGCCGACGCCCGCGAAGAGCTGCGTGCCGGCGACGGCGGCGATCGATTGATCCGCCACGTAGGCCATCCGGCCGGCAAACCACGGACTGGTCCTGAGCGCGCGCAGACTATTGATCGTGCTCCCGCCGACCAGCAGCGCGCCTCCGAACACCACGGCACTGGCGCCGACGAGGATCATCGGGACCTGTCCCAGGAGCGCCAACACGCCCAGCACGATTCCGGCGGCGCCTCCCATGAACTCCACGGTGGAGCCGGCCCCATACCCCGTCCGCTTCATCACCGTCCCCCCCGTTTGCCGGGCAATTCGGGACAGCCGCCACGCCACCATGCCCCACTGGAACAGCAACGCGGCGCCGATGCAGATGGCCGCGATGGGGGCCATGTAGAGCGGGACGATACCCACCAGGCCGAGAATCGCGAGAATCACGGCGCCGGTTCCAGCCGCGCCCTCCATCGTCGATCCGCCGACGAGCATCTGGGCCGCTCGCTCATCCAGAGGCGGCAAGGACGGATATTCTCTTCGATCCACAAGACCCGACCGTTTTTCCTGCACATGCGGGATGGTGCTCGTATCGTAAGGCATGACATACCTCCTTTCGACAAACGAGATAATCGAGAGGAACTTCTCACTCAAAGTTTCGCTCCCCGCCGGGAAGAAAGTCAAGAGTGGGGAGCCGTCTTCCCCTGCGGGCTGTAGTGTAGTACCATCCGCTCCGGCGGCTACATGGAAACCTCCTCTTCGCAGCCATCGTACGATCTGATCGTCATCGGCGGCGGCATCATGGGCGCGTGGGTGGCCAACGACGCGGCCCATCGAGGCTTGCGCGTGGCGCTGTTCGAGCAGGGCGACATCGCCGGCGGCACCAGCAGCCGTACCTCCAAGCTGATTCACGGGGGGCTCCGCTATCTCGATCAATGGGCCTTCCGGCTGGTGGCCGAAAGCGCCCGCGAGCGGGCTGTCTGGCTGCGCATCGCCCCCCATC
>JBFMAJ010000225.1:0-3259 GCA_040755775.1 Nitrospirota bacterium | reverse complement strand
CGGAAGCGAGATGAGGCGAGTCGGTATCGGGCGGATCATTGCGGGGGGGGCGCTCTTATTCCTGGTCGGCTGCGGCGGCGGCGAGGGGGAGATTAAACCGCCGCCTCCGGTTCCGGCCGCCTATGCGGACAAACATATGCCGGACGGCTGGTGGACGGACCCGGCGGTAATCGCGGAAGGCAAGGAAATCTACGAAGGCAAAAAAGATATTGACGTGAATTGCTCGAGCTGCCACGGCGTCGACGGCAAACCCAAAAAACGGGGCGCTCGGGACTTCCGCGTGGCCGAGCGGATGAAACTCTACTCGGACAGCACCCTCTTTTGGCGGATCTCTGAAGGCGTTCCCAAGACCAAGATGAAGTCCTGGAAGAAAAAGCTGACGGAAGAGGACATCTGGAAGGTCACCGCCTATCTTCACCGCTTCTCTCATGGGGGAAATCCCGCGCCCCATGACGACTACACTTCGGGAGCGCAACAGCCTCCGCAAGCTTCATGAACGGGGTTGGTGTGACCGCCGGGCGCAAGGCCTGGTTGTGGCTTGGCGCGTGGGCGGCGGGCTTGTGGCTGGCGTCGCTGGCCGCGCCCGCCCTCGGCCAGCCGATTGAGATCCAGCAGCCATCCGAGTTTCCGTACCTTGGGAATCGGACGGCCGTCTGGGTTGTCGCGCAGCTCCATATTCTCTTCGCGGCGTTCATTCTGGGCGCCCCGATCTTCATTGTCATTTCCGAGTGGCTGGGCCTGCGCTCCGGCGACGCGCGCTACGACCGCCTGGCCAAGGAAGTGACGAAGATCACGGCCATCCTCTACAGCATGACGGCGCTGACGGGCGGCTTTTTCGTGCTCGTCCTGATCGTGCTCTATCCCGATTTCACCGGCTGGCTGTTCAATCACTTTTTCCCGATCTTCGGCCTCGCCTATCCGCTCCTGTTCATCTCCGAAACGCTCGTCCTCTATTTCTATTGGTATACCTGGGACGCGTTGCAGGGCCCGAAAAAAGGGCGGCATCTCGCCATCGGCGTGCTCTTGAATCTCATCGGCATCACCACGCTCTTTGTCATCGACGCCCCGACGGCCTTCATGAACACGCCGGTCAAGGCGGCCGAGGAGATGGAAATGAGCGTGCGGACTTTCATTGAGACCACCGCGACGTTTTGGGACAAGGTCAATAACTTCAGTTGGATGCCGCTGAATTTTCACCGGTTGGTCGGCAATGTCTGCTTCGGCGGCTTCATCGTCGGGCTGATCGCGGCCTACATGTACATGTTCGCGAAGTCCGACGACGAGAAAGGCTACTACGACTGGATGGGGTTCGTCGGGAACTTTATCGGCATCAGCGCGCTGCTCTTTCTCCCCTTGATGGGCTACGTTTACGGCGCGGAATTTTACGATTATGACGCTTCGATCGGGCCCTACATGATGGCCGATCAGCTCTCCATGTACTTCATCATGCAGGGCGGCATGGTCGGGTTGATTTTTCTGGCCAGCGCCTATTATATCTGGCTCTCGATCAAGCGGATCGAGGTGCCGGACTACTCGACCCAGGTGAGCCGCAGCCTGGTGGCCGGCATTCTCTCGGCGATCATCCCCGGGCTCGGCCAGTTCTATAACGGACAATGGGCCAAGGGAATAGCCTTTGTGGTCGTCCAGGCGGTTGTCACGGGCGGGGTGCTGTACGTCGTGTCCCTGCACGCCGAGGAAGGATTGGGGCTGCTGCTCCTGCTCTTTTTGTTTCCCATCGGCATTCAGATTGCCAGCTCGGCCAGCGCGCTCAAGCACGGTTCGAAGACGGAGCCCAGCCGCAGCGCGTTGCTCCTGCCCGTGCGGCTCATCGCCGCATTATTGCTGGGCACCGAACGGTTTGCGCTTCGGCGTCGGCAGGGCGTGATCAAGTTTGCCTTTCTGATTCTGCTCGTCGGCAACGCGATCTGGATGACGCCGCACGCGTTTGTCGGGGCGGTCTCGGAATTGACCGATGAAAATTACGACCTGCTCTCCCTGCCGCTGGAGTGGGATTTTCTGGCCCTCATGCCGGCCAAAAACACGGCCGCGCTGCTGATGGTCCTGATGATTCTCATGAGCTTTATTCTGTACACCCGGGCGATCCGTCGGGGCGTGATCCGGTGGGGGCACATCGATTTCACGTCGCAGTTCGCCCTGATTTTTCTGGCCTTCAGCGCCATCTGGACCATGGGCCTCATGGGCGTGGTCCGCTCCTCGTTGAGGAAATATTTTCATATCTATGATTTACTGCCGGACCTGAGCCCGCACTCCTTCACGCCGACCCTGGCCGACGCCTCCGTGCTGATCACAATTCTGACGGTGGCGTTTTTCCTCGTCGTGAGCATGGCGATCTGGCTGGCGCTGGGCTTCGGCGGCCAGAAGAGCAAATGATGTTACGGAGCCGATAAATGGCGCAGCAGAAAAGCTGGTTTCACATCATCATCTGGAAAGCGGTGGCGGCAGCGGCGGCCGGTGCGGTCCTGTTCATCGCCAGCGGGGCCCTGGGGTTTCCGTTCATCTTCCGGCTGATGTTCGTCGCCTATGCGGGGCTGGGATTTATGGTGTTCGTCGTGTTGGATGCACCTCCGCTTCGGCCCTTCTCGGGCTGGTCGGCGCTCGCGGCCATCGCGGGATTTTACCTGATCTGCTCCGCGGCCTACGTGGCGGCCGGCATCCTGCTGCCCCAATTCACCTCCAGCAAGGAGGTCGAGGGGATCGGGCGCAAGACGGAGAAGTACCGGCGGGAGGCCGAGCAGGTTGAATCGCTGTCGGCCCAGACGAAGGAGCTCTCCGCCAAGGCGGATGAGATCATCGCCAAGCTGAATCAATTGCGCAGCCAGGGCGCCTCGCTCGAGGACATTGATACGTCGGTGGAAACGGTGTCCATCTCTCCGTCCATTCCCTTCGCGAATCTCACCCCGGAACAATTGGTCGAACGGGGCAAGCTCGTCTATCAGGACCACGAGTGCTACAACTGCCACAAGGTGGGCGGCAAGGGGGGCAAGAAGCGGGGCCCCGCGCTCGATAATATCGGCAATCTGGCCACCGAAGCGCAGTTGAAGGACAAGATTTTCCATCCGGAGGTTTGGATGGCCGAAGGCTATGAAGAGCGCAAGAAAGACAAGATGCCGGATAAGTACCCCGACGTCATGAGCGATGAAGAGTTGCACGCGCTGGTGAGTTATTTGGTGACGTTGAAGAACCCGGCAGTCGAGACGCCCAAGCCGATTTTCCCTCCCGGCTACACGGTCAAATAACG
>JBFMAJ010000224.1:0-3269 GCA_040755775.1 Nitrospirota bacterium | reverse complement strand
GGCGATCGCCATCATCGGCACGGATATCAACCGTGAATCGCTGGCGAGAGCGCAAGAGGGAGGCTACGGCGCACGGGCTGTCCGGACGGTGCCGCCGCCGCTGCTGGAAAAATATTTCGACCGCGCAAATGATCGCTATCTCGTGAAACCGGCCGTCAAGTCCCTGGTGCAATTTCAATATCACAACCTGGTGAAAGACCCGTGCGTCCCCATGGGACTGGCGGAATTCGACGTCGTCTTTTGCCGCAACGTGACCATCTACTTCAATCTCGAGACGACGAAAAGCGTCGCCAACCGGCTCTACGGCAGTCTCGTGCCGGGCGGCTATTTGTTCATCGGCCACGCGGAAACGCTCTGGCAGATCTCCGACCGGTACCGCGTCGTGGAGTATCCCCAGACCTTTTTTTACCAACGGCCGGCCGCGGGCATGGCGCCCGATGCGACGGCGGCGCAGCGTCCCTGCGCTCCGCTGCCGGCGGTGCCGCTCCGCCCCCCCGAGCCCCGGCCGGCGGCCTCCGCCGAGGCGGAGCGGGCGCAGACGGCGTTCGAGCGCGCCGCACAGGCCTACCAGCGCAAGGCATACGAGGACGCGTTGACCCAGTTCGAGCAGCTCTGCCGGCAGCATCCGAACCTCTTGCGCGCCTACTATATGCGCGGCATGATTTTGGCCAATCAGGGCCGCTATGAGTCGGCGGCCGCCGTGCTGCAGGAATTGCTCGGCCGGGACAATTTGTACGGGGAGGCCTACTTTCTGCTGGGGGTGCTCTATCAAAAGCTGGGAGAGCTGGATCTCGCCGTCAGCGCGCTGGAGAAGGTGATCTACATCGACTCGATGGCGGCGCTCGCGCACTACTTGCTCGGAGAGCTCCACCGCGCCCGGCGGCAGCCGGACAAAGCCCGCCACCACTATCGGGCCGCGCTGCGCGCGCTCGGCCACCGGCCCGAGGACGACATCGTCGGCTATTCGGAGGATATGACCGTCGGCACGTTGATGCGCGCCTGCCGGCGGCAACTGGAAGAGCCGGCCCCGCCGGCGGTCGCCGAGCCCATGCGCCAGTGGTCCAAACCCCGGCGCCGCGTGTCATGATGCGCCGCCGCGCCCCGGTTGACCGTTCCCCGTCCGCTGCTACACTAACAACGTGGACAGTATGGGCGACAAAGGGGCGTTGATGGAGGCCAGTCATCGGACTCAAGGCGCTGGTGCGCCGCCAGCTCAACACCGGTCCGAGCGGCCGAGCACCGGATTCCGGCGCTTGAACGTTCAGGTGCTGGCCCTCATCGTGGTGCTGATTCCCCTGATGGTCGGCTTGATGATCGCGGCGGCGGACCGGCAGTTCACGCCGCTGATTCGGGACTATTACGGCATGATCGGCATGGCGGTGATTCAGGTGGTGGACAACGAAGCCACCGGCGAGGCTCTCAACGATCCGGCTGCGCGGGAGAACTACCTGCATGACCTGGTCCTGAATTACGAGAACCTGTTCTACGCGGCGTTTTACGTCCGGCAGGGCGAGCGGCTGGCCAAGGTTGCCAGCACCGACGGCAGGCCCGCGCCGCTGCCCGAGGAGGGGATTGCCGCGGCGCTGGCCGCGCACCGCTCCTCGATGATTGAAACGACGCTGGACAACCGGCCGGTGTCAATCGTCGCCATGCCCCTCCACTTCGGCGCGCTGGAGCCCCAGGCCGTCGGCGTGTTTGTTCTGGACTTGACGGAGCGGCAGAAGATGGTGGCCCGTCAGCGGGGCTGGTTGCTGGGGATCGGAGCCGGGGGCAGCCTTCTCATCATGGGCTCGCTGGCGTTCGTCTTGCGCCGCCGCGTCGTCCGCCCGGTGGAGCAGCTCACGCAGGCGGTCCAGCGCGTCGCGGCGGGCGATCTGTCCGTGGAGCTGCCCCGCGGGCCGGCCAACGAGCTGGGGATGCTGGCGGACAGCTTCAACGGCATGGTCGCCGATCTGCGCAATTACCTCAACCGGGTGGAGGAGCAGGGGCAGCAGTTGATGGTCAGCCACCAAGAGCAGGTGAAGCTGAATCAGTCGCTGGAAGCGGCCAATCGCGACATGGCGGGGATGGTGGCCAAGCTGGAGCAGTCCTCCAAGGAGCTCAAGCATAAAAACCAGGAACTGGAAGCCTTTGTCTATACCGTCTCGCACGACTTGAAAACGCCGCTGGTGTCGTTGCAGGGGCTGGCCGGCATCCTGTTCGATGAATACTCGGAGCGGATGGACGAGGAGGGACGGCATTGCCTGAAGCGCCTGGTGGACAACACCAACCAAATGGGCCGGCTGATTCAGGATTTATTGGCCTTTTCCCGCATCGGGCGGATGCAGACGCAGGTGGAGGCGATCGACGCCGCCGAGGTGGCCAGGAACGTCGTGGACTATTTGCAGCCGGAAATTGCCAAGAAACAGGCGGTGGTCGATCTGCGCCCCCTGCCGCGCATCATCGCCGACCGGTCGCACGTGCAGCAGCTCTTTTCCAATTTGATCTCAAACGCGATCAAATTTGCCGGCCACAACGGCACGCCGCCGCGCGTGGAAGTGGGCGCGCGGGAAGCGGACGGCATGGTGGAGTTCTACGTCAAGGACAACGGCATCGGCATCGAGCCGCAATACCAGGCGAAAGTGTTCGAGATTTTTCAACGGTTGCAGGAAGTGGACGTGGAAGGAACGGGCGTGGGGTTGTCGATCGTCAGAAAAATCGTGGAGCAAGCCGGAGGCGGCGTGCGGGTCGTTTCGGCGAAGGGGGAGGGGGCCGTGTTTTATTTCACATGGCCCAGACCGGCGACAGCCGCGGCCACGAACCTGGGACACAACGGGAGCGCAAGCCATGACTGAACGGCCCATTCATATTCTGCTCGTGGAAGATAATCCGGACCACGCCATGATGACCACGCGGGCGTTGAAGAGGGGCAAGCTCAATAATACGGTCCACTGGGTCAAAAACGGCCAGGAGGCCCTCGACTACTTGTTTCGCCAAGACGGCTACGCCGACGCCGGAAAGGCGCCGACGCCGGGATTGGTGCTGCTCGACCTGAATCTGCCCAAATACAGCGGCTTCGAGATCCTGCAACGGATCAAGCAGGATGAAGCCTTGAAGGCGCTTCCCGTGGTGATGCTGACGACCTCGGGGCGGGACGAGGAGGTCAAGAAGTGCTATGACCTCGGCGCCAACAGTTACATCACCAAGCCGGTGCAATTCGAGGATTTCGCGGATGTCATCCAAAAGCTCGAGCTCTACTGGCTGCTAGTGAACCGGCTGCCGCAGCTTCC
>JBFMAJ010000223.1:0-3277 GCA_040755775.1 Nitrospirota bacterium | reverse complement strand
CTCTGCCGGAAAGCGGTGAGGATGCGAGCGGTCTATTGCCCGACGAAAACGGCCAGCCCGTTCGAGGGGCCGCTTTCGCAGCCGGTCGAAGTGACGGCGGTCACCAGGTAAGAATAACTGCCGGGATTGACGTCGCCGTCGATGTATTTGCCGGCGGGCGCCGGCGCGACGGTCCGCCGGCGATATTCACTCGAACCGGGATCTTTGCGGTAGACGTGATAACCTACCACCGAGGCACCGTTCACTCCCGTCCAAGCCAACAACACGGATGTTGTCCCGACCCGCGGGCTAAAGAGATTCGCCGGCGAGGAAGGCGGCGTTTCCACCACCTGCGAAGCGGTCAATCGGAATTGGCGCGGCACGCCGGCGCTATTCGTATACATATAAGTCGGCTGCAATAAATCGACGGGCGCGCCCGCTGTCACATCAGTGAGATTCAGCGAAATTCCCAAACAGGCGCCGGAGGTCGTTTGGGGTGCAGTCAGCGCCAACGTCACCGGCTGGCCATCCTGATCGGAAATCACATACATATCCCATTGCTTGGGATAGCTGTCGAACCGATAATCCCGAGCTAAGAATCGATGTCCCGGCGCATAGTCCGGATGATCGGCGTAGGCGGACAGGATGGAACTGCCCAGCGCCATTGTATCCCACGTATTGTCATACGCGTCCAGGGCCGTCAGCCGGGCGCCGGCCGTGACCACCTGGGCGGCCTTGCCGCCTTCCCCCCCGACGCATGAGGGAGGCTCACACGGGACGCTGATCTTGATGCTCATCTGCCAGTCCGCCGCGAAAGCCGGAAGCGCGGCGAATAGCAGCAATCCCGCCGGAACGCTCGCCGCGCTGAACAAGGAAGAAAGCTTGGCTGTTAGACGTGTCATCTTGCTCCCGTCACGGTTTGGGAATCACCAATTCATAGGCGCAATCATCCAGCAAGACCTGGAACCAGTAGCTCTGCCACGGCTGCAGCTTGGCCGGCTCCGGATCATTGTAGCCCACCGGCACGCTCGTCGCGCCGTCGGCGGTCGTCGATACATAGATGGCATTTCCCACCCACCCGGCCCCGACGGCCGCCGCGAAGCTATTGACCGTCTCCGTGCCGCCGCAATCGCGCAACACGTTGACGTTATCCAGTTGGACGTCCTCCTTGAAGGGATTCCCGATGATATTCCAGCCGCCGTCCGGATCGAGAGCCAGATGATAATGGCCGTCGGAATCGCCGTGATGGCCGTCGGACGCCGGTTCAACCGGCACATCGGTGCCGGCCGCGTTCAAGAGGGTGGTGGCAGACGTCAGGAAGAAGTACCCGTCTCCCTCCTTGACCGGAACCGAGTTGGGAGCCGGACAGGCGTCCGTTGGATCCAGATCCGGTCCAGGATCACCCAGGAGAAGGTAGCAGCCATCCGTCTCCCCTAGGCCGCTGGAGATCCATTTATAGAGGCAGGGCAGATCGCCGGGCCCGCATGCATTGGTCCATCCATCGAGCGGGCCAAACACCAGGTTCGACGCATTCGGGCTGGGCGCCACGGCCACCGATACCAGATTCCACTCCAGCCGCAGCGCGGTGCGGACCTTGCATTTTGAGGTGCAGCCCGGGTCCACATTGCTATTGGTCAGCGTCCCCAGCGCCGAGCGGTTCCCGCCGTCGTCGATCGCCTTGATCGCAAAATAGTACTCGGTGTTCGACGTCATGTGCTGGAACGGCTCAAGCGTGACCGTCATGCTTCGGCCTTGGAGCGGCGGCACTGGAGGCGGCTCGCCCGTCACCTGCGTCGCGTTGTCAAAATCCGTATTGTTGTTGATCTTTTTGTGCGAGTACCGGATGTCGAACGCCGTGACCAAGCCGCCTGCGTCGCCGTCGTCGCCCTTGGCCGTCCATTCCAACCGCACCGTGCGGTCGGTCACCAAGTCGGTGACGACCCGCAAATCCGTGATCGCCCCCGGCGGGATTGAGTCGGTGCTCTCCAGCGTGGTCGCCGACAGGACATTGCCCAAGCCGCTCTGATTCCCCCGCTCATCGAGCGCTTCGACGGCAAAGTAATACGTCGTGCCCGGCAGCAACCCGGTGACCGCCACCGTCTGCGTCTGGCCGGCGGCCAACGGCAGGATTGAACCGGCAAAGGTGGCCGCCGCGTCGAATTCCGCCTGGCTGGTCATATTCGTTTCCGAATATTTCAGAATATAGCTCGTCGGCGTGCCGCAGGGGCAGGGGGCCGGCGCGCCGTCGTCCCCCGGCGAGAGGAAGGACAATGGAATTTCGTTCGCCTTGATTGGAAGCCCGATCGCGACGTCCAACGTCGTGACGTTGCCCGGCGCGGTGGTATCCAACGCCAGCGCCTGCGAGGCGACATTGGACATCGGCGAGGTATTGGGCACCTCGTCTCTCACTTTCATGGCGAAGTAGTAGGTCTGGCCGGATTGCAACCCGGTTACGATAACACTTTCAGCGCCGCCGGCCGGTTGCGGCACAGGCACGCCACTGACCGGGATGGCATTCGCAAAGCTGAGATCATCCGTAATCGGGGCAATCGAATAACGAAGATCGTAGCTCGTCGCCACGCAAGGCGTCCTGTCCGGATAACAAGGAGTCCCGGTCAGGTTATCCGGATGGGTCGGATTATCATCGCCCACCGAGGTCCAGGTAACCAGAATCTGATCGGTGTAGGTATAGGCGCCGTTCGTCGCGGGCGCGGCGGCCAGCGTGACCACCGCCGCGGGGGGAATGTGATCCTCCTGCTCGGTCCTGGCACAGACGGTCGAGTTCAGCACATCGGGCGCTGGCGGCAAGCTGTCCGGCGGCGACAAATTGAGCGACGACACGTTACCAGCCTCATCCACCGCCGTGATCGCGAAACAATAGACCGTGTCAGGGTTCAAGCCCGTCACCCTCATACGCTGCGTCGTCCCAACCAACGCCGGCGCCGGCTCACCCAGGACTTGGAATGCCGCCTGATAATCGGCCGGATTGGCAAAAGTGGCGCCGATCCGGTAGCGCAAGTCATAGACTGCGGCCGTTCCAGCATTGAGGTCATCGCCAGTCGCCAGCCATTTCAATTCAATGTGCGTCGAAGAAACAGGATATAAAGAATCCGAGTCTATTTGCAGGGGTGATATCGGATCGGGCGGCAATTGATCAACCTGTACCAGCACCAGCGTGCCGTTGGCGGCCCCACTCCCGCCACCCGCCACACTGATCGACGGTAGGTTCAGCGTGCTTGCATAGATCGCGATGTGCCCCCCACCCCCGCCGCCGCCGATGCCCGCCCCGCCGGCGCCG
>JBFMAJ010000222.1:0-3300 GCA_040755775.1 Nitrospirota bacterium | reverse complement strand
CCGTGGCGGCCGTGCTGGCGCTGGGCCTGGCCGCCGGCGCCTCGTTGATGGAGGCCGCGCAACTGGCCAACGCGGCGGCCGGCGTGGCCGTCGGCAAAGTCGGCACGTCGACGGTCAGCCGGGAAGAGTTGTGCGGGGCCATTCGCTGGGCGACCGAAGGGGCCTGATGAGCTGCGCGATCGTCATTCCGGCCCGTTACCAGTCGAGCCGCTTTCCCGGCAAGGTGCTGGCGCCGCTGGCCGGCCGGCCGATGATCCAGCACGTGTGGGAGCGGGCAATGGGGGTGCCGGACGTGCGGCACGTGGTGGTGGCGACCGACGACGAGCGGGTGGCGTCGGCGGTGCGCGGTTTCGGCGGCAAGGCGATGATGACCAGCCCGGCCTGCGCCAGCGGCACCGATCGCGTGGCCGAGGCGGCCGCCGCGCTCGGAGATGAGATCGTCGTGAATCTCCAAGGCGATCTGCCCCTATTGCCCTCCGAGCTGATCGCCGCGGCCCGGCAGCCGCTGTTGGACGATCCGACCGTCCTCATGAGCACGCTGATGCGGCCGATCGGCCGGCCCGACGAGCTGTTTTCGCCCCACACGGTCAAGGTGGTCACCGACCGGCAGGGGGGCGCACTCTATTTTTCCCGCGCGCCGATCCCGCTGATCCGAGACGCCAAGCAGGGCGGCGCCTTTCCACCGCGGACCTACTTCCACCACCTGGGTCTCTATGTTTATCGGAGCGATTTTCTGGTAGAGTTTGCCAAGCTGCCCCCAGGGCGGCTGGAAGAATTGGAGCAGTTGGAGCAGTTGCGCGCCCTGGAGCACGGCTACCGGATCAAGGTGGTGGAAGTCGCCGAGGGTACCGTGGAGGTGAACACGCCGGACGATCTGGCGCTGGCCGAGGCCGAATGGCAACGGCGCTACGGGAGAAATTCATGAGACGTGAGAGGGAAGAGAGCCCGGCGGCCGACATGAAGCGAACGGCCTCGAAGTTCATCTTCGTCACCGGCGGCGTCGTCTCGTCGCTGGGCAAGGGGCTGGCCTCCGCCTCCATCGGCGCGCTGCTCGAAAGCCGCGGGCTGAAGATCACCTTCCTCAAGCTCGATCCCTATATCAACGTCGATCCTGGGACGATGAACCCCTACCAGCACGGCGAGGTCTACGTCACCGGCGACGGGGCGGAGACGGACCTCGACCTGGGCCACTATGAGCGTTTCACGTCGGTGGTGACGGGCAAGAAAAACAACCTGACGACGGGAAAGATCTACTTCGACGTCATCACCAAGGAGCGGCAGGGAGAGTACCTGGGCGGCACCGTGCAGGTGGTGCCCCACATCACCGACGAGATCAAGCGGGGCATTCTGGCGGCCGCCAACAGCCACGACGTCGTGATCGTGGAGATCGGCGGCACCGTCGGCGACATCGAAAGCCTGCCCTTTTTGGAGGCGATCCGGCAACTGCCCTTCGACGTCGACCGCCAGAACACACTCTACATCCACCTGACGCTGGTGCCGTTCGTGAAGGCGGCCGACGAGCTGAAGACCAAGCCGACGCAGCACAGCGTGAACAAGCTGCGGGAGATCGGCATTCAGCCCGACCTGCTCCTCTGCCGGACCGACCGCGTCCTGCCGCCGGAGCTGAAGAGAAAAATCGCGCTCTTCTGCAACGTCGAGCCGATGGCCGTCATCACGGCCAAGGACGTGGACAATATCTACGAGGTGCCGCTGATGTTCCACCGCGAGGGGCTGGATGAGCTGATCGTGCGGAAGCTGGATCTGGCGTCGTCCCACCCGAATCTTGCGGCGTGGGAGGCGCTGGTGGAGCGAATCCGCCATCCGAAATCGGAGGTCCGGATCGGGCTGGTCGGCAAATATCTCGACTTGAAGGATTCCTACAAGAGCCTGTGCGAAGCGCTGGGCCACGGCGGCATGGCCAACGACGCGAGGGTCAACATCCACTGGGTGGACGCCGAGGGGCTGGAAAAGGACCCCGGACCGCTGGACAAGGTGAACGGCATTCTGGTGCCGGGCGGCTTCGGCGGGCGCGGCATCGAGGGGAAAATCGCCGCGATCCGCCACGCGCGCGAGCGCAAGACTCCCTTTTTCGGCATCTGCCTGGGGATGCAATGCGCGGTGATCGAATTCGCCCGCCACGTGGTGGGATTGAAGAAGGCCAGCAGCACCGAGTTCGACCCCGACGGCCCGGAGCCGGTGATCGATCTGATGCGGGAGCAGCAGAAGGTCACCGAGAAGGGCGGCACCATGCGGCTCGGCAACTATCAGTGCCAGGTGGCGCCGGGCACGCTGGCGGCGGCCGCCTACAAGGCGAACACCGTGGAGGAGCGCCACCGCCACCGTTACGAATTCAACAACCGCTACCTGGAAAAATTCGCCAAGGCGGGGCTGATCATCAGCGGCCGCTGGCCCACGCGGGGATTGGTGGAGATCGTCGAGCTGAAGCACCATCCCTGGTTTCTGGCCGTGCAATTCCATCCGGAGTTCCGCTCCAAGCCGCTCTCGCCCCATCCGCTCTTCCGCGACTTCATCGCCGCCGCAGCCCGGCAGGCCAAAAAATAAGATGGTCCAACCAGTCCAGGTCGCCGATATTGCCGCCGGGGCGGGCCGGCCGCTCTTCCTGATCGCCGGCCCCTGCGTGATCGAGAACGACGCCGTCGTGATGGAGACGGCCTCGGCCCTGAAGCGGATCGGAGAGGCGCTCAACATTCGCGTCGTCTTCAAATCGTCCTATGACAAGGCCAACCGCAGCGCGATCGATTCCTACCGGGGCCCCGGGCTGGTGGCCGGCCTGAAAGTGCTGCGGCAGGTGAAGGAACGCTTCGGCCTGCCGCTGCTCTCCGACGTCCATCACCCCGAGGAGGTCAAGGCGGCGGCCGAGGTGCTCGACATTCTGCAGATCCCGGCCTTTCTCTGCCGGCAAACCGACCTGATCGTGGCGGCGGCCAAGAGCGGCAAGGCCGTGAACGTCAAGAAGGGGCAGTTCATGGCGCCCTGGGAGATGGGCAACATCGTCAAGAAGATCGAGTCGGCGGGCAATCACCGGATCCTCCTGACCGAGCGGGGGGCCAGCTTCGGCTACAACAACCTGGTCGCCGACATGCGGTCGATTCCGATCATGCAGCGCCTCGGCTATCCCGTCATTTTCGACGCCACCCACAGCGTGCAACTGCCGGGCGGGCAGGGCACCAGCTCCGGCGGCCAGCGGGAATTCATTCCCACACTGACGCGCGCCGCCGTGGCGGCCGGCTGCGACGGCCTCTTCATGGAAGTGCACCCCGACCCCGGCAAGGCGCTCAG
>JBFMAJ010000221.1:0-3309 GCA_040755775.1 Nitrospirota bacterium | reverse complement strand
CTGCAACCGCTCGGCGGCGGCCAAACCGCCCTCCTCCGCCCGAAGCCGGGCCGAAAGGGCCGCCCGGGCGTTTTCCTGCGCCAGCTTTAACAGATCGGCATCATGGCCCCGCCGGGGCACGCGGAAGGTCACTTTGCCGCCTTTGCGTTCGCCAAGCCACCGAGCCAGCAGCGGCGCATCGTGCAGCGCCGCCGGCACGACGATCTCCGGCGGGATCACGGTTTCCTTGGCATAATATTGCTCGATCGCCGAGGCCAGCAGCTCGGCGTCATTCGCTTCATGGGCGGCGACAAAAAACTCCTTACGCCCCACGACCATGCCGCCCCGGATGAACAGCAATTGCAATACCGCCGGGGCGGTGGACGCGTCGCCGTTCCCATCGACGCCGCGCGCCACGGCCCAGACGTCCTGATCCTCCAGTTTGGTCGAGGTGATCCGCTGCTTCTCCAGCACCCGCTCGATATTGGCGATTTGATCGCGCAACTGGGCCGCCGTTTCAAAATCAAGACGGACGGCCGCCTCCTCCATGTTCTTTCGCAGCGCCGAGAGCAGCTCGGTGTCGCGGCCTTCCAGAAACAGCCGCACCTGCTCGATCATGGCGTGATAATCCGGCTGGCTCTGCCGGCCGGTGCAAGGCGCCAGACAGCGCTTGATCTCATACTCGATGCAGTGGCGGTCCGCCGTGCCGTCGATCGCGATGTTGCAATTGGGGAGCGGGAAAATCCGGCGCAGCAGCCGCAGCGTGTCCCGCAGCGCGTGCGTCGGCACGTAGGGGCCGTAATAGCGGGCGCCGTCCGGCTTGACCCGCCGGACGATCTCCAACCGCGGGTAGGCGTCCTCCATCGATAATCGCAGGAAGGGATAATTTTTGTCGTCCCGAAGAATGACGTTGAAGCGCGGTTTGTGCTTTTTGACCAGATTGCTCTCGAGGATCAGCGCCTCCAGCTCGGAACGGGTGATCAGATAGTCGATCGACGCCACCTGCTCGACCATCCGGGCTGTTTTCGGGGAATGGTCGGCTCCCGTCAAAAAATAAGAATGGACGCGATCGGCCAGCACGTTCGCCTTGCCGATGTAGAGCACGGCGCCGCGCGCGTCCTTCATCAGATAGACGCCGGGCGAGCGGGGCAATTGCGCGGCCGGGTTGACGCCCTCTTGGCGGATAATCGTCGCCACGGCAACATCGTAACAGGGTAAATGGTGAAGGGTAAAGGGTCAGAAAGACAAAAAAGACGCCCAGGGGAGAGCTTCACCCTGGGCGTCAAAGAGCAGGCGGCTGAGCCGTCTTAGAACGTAAAGACCGCCCGTCCCGCCAGTTTCCAGATGTGGTTGTCGCCGCCGGGGCCCGCCGGAGCCGCTCGATAGAAATCTTCGGCGCCGTCGCCGGTCAGCAGATAGCCTGCGCCGGCGGACACGGTCAGATTATCATCGACCCTGTAGGCGGCATTGGCGTCCACTTCCCAGCCGATCTCGCGTTCGCAGGCCTGGCAGACCCGCTCGGCCGTGCGGGCATAGATCAGCGCGCCGCCCACCGTCAGCTTGTCGCTCGGCATTGTGCTGGCGTGGAGCTTCGCGGCCAGAATGCCGGCGCCGCCGAACCCGCCGCCGAGGCTGCCGCCGTCGCGGTCCGACGTCATTTCATTGTTCAACAGGATGTTGCCGAGCTGGAAATTGCCGGCGATATCCGTCGCGTTGATTTCCGTCGTCGCCGAGGGATCCTGGCCGGAGGCATAGACGACCGTGCCGCCCACCGCGGCCCCGCCGGTGTCGACCGTGGCGTCGCCCATGAGATTCCAGCCGCCCAATCGATGATCGCCCGTTCCGGGAATCCCATACCGGCCCACGGCATAGCTGCCCTCCGCCGCCAGCGTCATCGGACCATTCTTGGCGTCCAGCGAAATGCCCAGGAAGTTTTGCCACAGCTTATCCACGGGCCCGAGCGCAAGCGGCACCGCAACAACTACGCCGGTCGGGTAGATGAAATTACCGACGTTTCCCGCGGCGGCCGCCCCCTGATCATAGAGCAGCGCGTTGTAGATGTTGATCACGTGGTTGTCATGGTCCATCCCCACGTTGAGCACCCAGATGGAGGTGTCGTGATCGTTGCCCAAACCGGGCACGCCCAGCGCATCGCCGGCATCCGCCACCTGCAGCAGGCTGCCCGTGATGGTCGTCGTCGGTCCGGCATTGTAAATCAGCGTGATCGCGTCGGACGTGTCGTCGAAGACGATCCCGTGGCCGAGCTTCAGCGATTGCCGGCCCAGGACCGCCGTCACGGGATTGAGGTCGATATTCAGGTGCGCCTCGCGGACGCCCACCACGTTGAAGCTCCGCCCGAGACCCGCCTGGCCGAAGCGGCAATCGCCCGTCTGGCTCAAGCCGGGGACGGCCGCGGCGGCGCCGTTGTAGGTCGCCACATCGGCGCCCGCGAAGCAATTGCCGAAATCGAGGACGACGATCCCGGAGGTCACGCCGGCCTTGATCGCGGTTCTCAGCCGGAACCGGAGATCGTTGAACCGGGTCTTGTCATTGCCGTAGAGCCCTCCGACGATATCGGTGGAGGAATCGCCGTCCAGGATATTCTCCGACGCAAACGCCCGCACCCGAAACTCTCCGCTAAATGTCACCTCCGCGGCATAGAGCGGAAGTGCCGTGAGCCCGACGAGCAACCCCACGGCCGCCACGATCGATTTCCTCATCTGTCCCTCCCGGTGAATGTGAATATCCGTGCCGCGCCGTTGCGCGCCGCCGTCCGACGACCTACTTGAGGCTTATGCCCCAACGTACTGTTAATACTATGCAAAAATCTTTCAAAATCGACCAACAGTAGCATCACATTGAAAATCTGTCAAGCTTTTATCTCTGTTTCCACTGAGAAAACAATCGGGTTGCTTCTCTTCCCATGGCTCAGTATAATAATCGCCTTCATTGGCCCGAGGTAGATGGTACCGAGAATCGGATATAACGTCTCACTTCGTTCGACGTAAATGGCCATGCCGACAACAACCGCCCCTCCGGGCGCCGAGTGTTTGATGAATACCTACCTGCGCGGCCCGCTGCTGCTCGTGAAGGGGCACGGCGTCCGGGTCGAGGATCAGGCCGGCCGCAGCTATCTCGATTTTGTCAGCGGCGTCGCCGTCAACACGCTGGGCCACTGCCATCCGCACGTCGTGGAGGCGGTGCGCGAGCAGGCGGGCCGGCTGCTGCACGTCTCCAACCTCTACTTCAACGAGCCGCAGCTTCGGCTGGCCGAGCAGTTGGTGCGCGATTCCTTTGCCGATCAAGTCTTTTTCTGCAACAGCGGCGCCG
>JBFMAJ010000220.1:0-3328 GCA_040755775.1 Nitrospirota bacterium | reverse complement strand
AGACCAGCTCTTTCTCCACGTGAATGGGCCGGCCATTGCCGTTCGGCGCGGCAAGGTCGGCCACAAAGCGCACCCGCGCCGAGGGGTGCGCTTTGGTGAGCCGGGCATCGCCCCCCTCGACGCGATAGATCGCGCGATTGACGGCCGGATCGCCGCCGGGAACCACCAGCGAGAGCGGCATCACAGCCGGCGCCACATCGATCGGGGGGAACAGCACCACGGGATCGGTTCCATTGACCGTTTCCGTGTAGCGTTTCAGTTCCCATCGCGTCAGCACGCCGCCGGCGCTGGTCAACTGCGCCCGATAGAGGGGGGTCTCGATCGTGATGGTTTGCGCCGGCGGCGGAGTTTCGGGAGCGGGTGTCGTCAGTTCAGGCGTGGGCTGGGTCGTCTCGGGCGCCGTGACCGAAGGGGCGGGGGCCGTTGCTGGGGGCGGCGCGGGCGGCCGCTGGGGCGGCTGACTAAAGGTAGTGAAGAGATAGACGATCGCCACCGAAAGAATCAGGAAGATGACAAGCCGCTTTTCCGTGTCCCCCATGGCCGATCCGGTCGATAGTCCTACTTGGGGACGGGATCGTACCCGCCGGCATGGTAGGGATGGCAGCAGGCGACGCGTTTGATCATGAGCCAGCCGCCCCGCAGCGCGCCGTGATGCTCGATGGCGTCGAGCGCATAGGCGGAGCAGGAGGGATAAAAGCGGCAGGCCGGCGGCAGCGCGGGCGAGAGCCAGCGCCGATATCCCCGTAGCAGGCACAGCAGCAGCGTCCGCATCGTCAACCTAAATCGTCCAGCAAGGCGTGCAGCCGGTCGCGCAGCGCCGCCGGAGGCAGTCGCACGGCGGGCGCTTGGGGGAGGAGAAGGACGTCGTAGGGGCCGCGCTGCATCTCCGGCCGGCGGATCACTTCGCGGCAGCGCCGCTTGATGCGGTTGCGCGTGACGGCGTTGCCGAGCCTCCGCCCGACCAAGATGCCGAATCGCGTGTAGGGCGCGTGCGTGGCGCGATAGATCATGGTGAATTCAAGGACCTTGAGCCGACGGCCCGCGCGGAAGATCGACGCGATCTCACGCTCGTCGGCAATGCGAAGCTGCCGCCAGGTCGGCTGTGCGCGGCGCTGGGAAATGCACTTACCCGACGGTGGTGAGGCGGCGGCGGCCTTTGGCCCGCCGGCGTTTGAGGACTTGGCGGCCGCCGGGCGTGCTCATGCGTTTCAGGAACCCGTGGGTTCGTTTACGTCGAATACGACTGGGATGATAGGTGACCGACATCAAAACCTCCGCGTGAAAAACGTTGCACTGTATCACACCGGCCAACGGGAGTGCAACATTCGCTCGCGCGATCCGGCGCTCGCGCCCCCCCCATCGCCCATACACTTTTAACGCTTACGCCATTGGCCCGACTTGAATCGACCTTGCCGGGCGTCGGTTTGGCATGCTAAAGTGGCTCGCCGTCCGGCATCGTCGATTGAAAGGCATGCACTGTGCTTGATCCCCAACTGCTTCGAGAAGACAGCGAGCGCGTCCGCGACGCGATGGCGCGGCGCGGCGTGACCGCCCAATGGGAGGCCTGGCGCCGCCGGGATCGGGAGCGGCTCGCGCTGGTGGCGGAAGTGGACGGGCTTCGGCAGGAGCGGAACCGGCGCACCGAAGAGGTGGCGGCGCGAAAGGCCAAAGGATTACCCGCCGATGAGCTGATGGCCCGGATTCGGCAATTGGGCGACACGCTCAAGGAGCGGGAGGCCCGGCTGCGGGACGCCGAAGAAGCGCTGCAAGCCGTCGCGCTGCAGCTCCCGAATCTTCCCCATCCCTCCGTTCCGGCGGGGAGCGGTTCGACTGATAATAAAGAAGTGCGGGTCTGGGGCGCGCCGCCGACGTTGGGCTTTGCCCCGCGACCCCATTGGGAGCTCGGGGAGCAGTTGGGCATTCTCGATTTCGCCCGCGCGGCCACGATCACCGGCAGCCGGTTCGCCCTCTACCGGGGCGCGGGGGCGCTGCTCGAGCGCGCCTTGAGCAACTTCATGCTCGACCTGGCCACCCGCGAGCACGGCTATCTGGAAGTGCTGCCGCCGGCCATCGTCAATCGCGCCAGCATGACGGGCACGGGCCAGTTGCCGAAGTTCGAGGAGGATCTGTTCCGCCTGCGCGATGAAGATTATTTTTTGATCCCGACGGCCGAAGTGCCGCTGACGAATTTGCATCGGGACGAACTGCTCAACGAAGCCGACCTGCCCCGGTGCTACGCGGCCTGGACGCCCTGCTTTCGGCGGGAGGCGGGGTCGCATGGGAAAGACGTGCGCGGGTTGATTCGGCAGCATCAATTTCATAAAGTAGAGCTGGTTCGCGTCACGACGCCGGGCCGGTCGTACGACGAGTTGGAGCTGTTGACGGCTCATGCCGAGGCGGTGCTGCAGCGGTTGCAGCTTCATTATCGCGTGGCCGAGCTCTGCGCCGGCGATCTGGGCTTCGCGGCGGCCAAAACGTACGATCTGGAAGTGTGGTTGCCCAGCCAGGGGGAATTCAGGGAGATCTCGTCCTGCTCGAATTTTGAAGAGTTCCAGGCGCGCCGCTGCAACATCCGCTACCGGCCGGCGGCCGTGAAGGGCAACAAATTCGTGCATACCCTGAACGGCTCCGGGTTGGCGACCGGCCGCACGGTAGTGGCGATCCTGGAGCAGTATCAGCAGAAGGATGGCAGCATCGTGATCCCGGAGGCGCTGCGGCCGTATATGCACGGGATGGAGAAGATAGAGAAACGATAGGGGTATCGAGTATAGTGTGTCGGGGTCGGGAGGGGGCAAGACAAGATTATCGCTGCTCCGCAGCGCTCCAGCAAGCTGGGATTAGAAAAAAGATAAACCGGAGTCGTTGATTTTAGCGAATCGTATTTAGGAAGAATCAGGACAAGATTATCCCTGCTACCGCAGGGTTCCAGCAAGCTGGGATGGGAGGGGTGGCCGAGTGGCCTAAGGCGGCGGTCTTGAAAACCGTTACCCGAAAGGGTCGTGGGTTCGAATCCTACCCCCTCCGTGAAATTATGAGTCATCGAGTATAGCGAATCGGAATCGAGAGGGGTGAAGAAAAGATTATCCCCGCGTCCGCGGGGTTTCAGCGAATTTAAAGAAAAGAAGCGTTGATCAAGTTTGGCGTGAGGGGGCGTGGAGGGGCGAAGATAAGATTATCGCTGCTCCGCAGCGCTCAGCGAGCTTGGTTAGGAGAGGTGGCCGAGCGGTTGAAGGCAGCTGCCTGCTAAGCAGTTGTGGGGGGAAACCTCCACCCAGGGTTCGAATCCCTGCCTCTCCGCAGAAGCTCCGGATTGGAGCTTCTGCGGAGA
>JBFMAJ010000219.1:0-3348 GCA_040755775.1 Nitrospirota bacterium | reverse complement strand
CGATCAGCGCCCGGCAGGCCTGCTGCACGGCCAGCTCCCGGTCAAAATCGAGCTCCGGGAGCAGGCCGCGCTCCTGGTGGTGAATGATCCGCAAGTATTCGGTCCCGCCGAGCTCGTCCCGGTTCTGCCCCAGCAGCAGGACCAGATCGCCGGGTGATTTGAACCACGGCGTGACCAGCCGGTCCACCGACTCCAGCAGCCCCACCGTGCCCACGACCGGCGAGGGATAGATCGGCTGGCCGTTGGTTTCGTTGTAGAAGCTGACGTTGCCGCTGACCACCGGCAGGCCCAGCCGCCGGCACGCCTCTCCGATGCCGTCGACGCAGGCCGCAAATTGCCACATCGTTTCCGGCTGCTCGGGGCTGCCGAAATTCAGGCAATCGGTCACGGCCAGCGGCGTCGCCCCGACGCAGGTCAGGTTTCGCGCGCCCTCGGCGACGGCCATCGCCCCGCCCAGATAGGGATTGAGCAGACAGTAGCGTGGATTGCCGTCGACTGAGAGCGCGATCGCCTTGCCGCCGTGCTCCAGGCGCACGACCGCGGCGTCCCCGCCCGGCGGCAGCACCGTGGCCGTGCCCACCATGTGATCGTACTGGCGCCAGATCCAGGCCGTGCTCGCCAGCGACGGATGTTCCATCATGGTCAAGAGCACCTTGGTCAGGTCTCCCGGCACCGGGATCATTTCCAGCGGCAGCGATTGCAGCGCCGGCAGATAGACCGGCGCCCGCATCGGCCGCTCGTATCTGGGCGCCTCTTCGGTCAGCGCGCGAACCGGAAGGGCGGCCACGAGCCGGCCGCGGGCGGACAATTCCCATTGGCCGGTGGCGGTCACCTCGCCGATGACGGCCAGATCGATTTCCCACCGCCGGCAGACGGCTTCGACATCGGCCAGGTGCGCCGGCGCGACCACGGCCAGCATCCGTTCCTGCGATTCCGAGAGGCAAATTTCATGGGGTTGCATGCCGGTTTCACGCAGCGGCACGCGATCGAGATCCAGCCGCAGGCCGGTTCCCGCCCGGGCCGCCATTTCCACCGACGAGCTGGTCAATCCCGCCGCGCCCATGTCCTGCAGGCCGACGAGCAGTTGCCGGTCGATCAGCTCCAGGCAGGCCTCAAGCAGTTTCTTTTCCATGAAAGGGTCGCCCACCTGCACGTTGGGCCGTTTGTCTTCGTCGCCCGATTCGAACTGCGCCGACGCCATCGTGGCGCCGTGGATGCCGTCGCGTCCGGTTTTGGAGCCGATGTAGACGACGAGATTGCCGGGCCCGGCCGCCAGCGCGCGCATCACGCGGCCGGCGCGCAGCACGCCGGCGCACAGGACGTTCACCAACGGATTATTGGCGTAGAGCTCATGGATGACCAGCTCGCCGCCGACCGTGGGCACGCCGATGCAGTTGCCGTAGCCGGCGACGCCCCGGACGACGCCGTCCAGCAGGCGCCGGTTGGCCGGATCGTCCAGCGGCCCGACGCGCAGCGAATCGAGCAGCGCCACGGGCCTGGCGCCCATCGTGAAAATGTCGCGCACGATGCCCCCGACGCCGGTCGCGGCGCCCTGGTAGGGCTCGATGTAGGACGGATGATTGTGGCTTTCAATTTTCAGCGCGACGGCCATGCCGTCGCCGATGTCGACGACGCCGGCGTTTTCGCCGGGCCCCTGCAGCACCCGCTCGCCGGTCGTGGGAAAGTTTTTCAAATGCACTTTGGAGCTTTTGTAGCTGCAGTGCTCGCTCCACATGACTGAAAAGATGTTCAACTCCAGATCGTTGGGGCGGCGGCCCAGCGCGTTGACGATCAGTCGGTACTCGTCCTCGGTCAACCGGTAGCGCTCTTTCAGGCCGGCCGGCGGACCCCGCCGCTTGGCGACGAATCCTCCGAATCCGATGGTATTCAGCCAGTGTGTAAAACGGTCACGCACGGGAAAGAGGCGCCGCCGCGGCGGTTTTGGGCCGAGCGTCATCCGCGAGGGGCGTTGCCAGCAGGCTTTCGATCAAGCAGCGGCCGTCTTCGCCGCCGAGCCGCCGGTCGATGGCGCGCTCCGGGTGGGGCATCAGCCCGACCACGTTGCCGAGCCGGTTGGACACCCCGGCGATGTGCCGGGAGGAGCCGTTGGGGTTGGCGTCCGGCGACAGAGCGCCGTCCGAGGCGCAATAACGAAAGACCACCTGTCCCTGCGCCTCCAATCTGTCCAGCACTTCGGGCGGCGCCCAGTACCGGCCTTCGGCGTGCGCGATCGGCAGGGACAGCCGGTCGCCGGGCCGGCACCGGCGCGTCAGCGCGCTGTGCGCCTGCTCGACGCGGACCGTGACCGGCCGGCACAGGAAGCGGAGCCCCTCATTGCGCAACAGCGTGCCCGGCAGCAGGCCCGCCTCCGTCAGAATCTGAAAGCCGTTGCAGATGCCGACCACCGCGCCGCCGCCGTCCGCGTGCCGTTTGACCGCGGCCATGACCGGGGAAAACCGGGCGATGGCGCCGCAGCGCAGGTAGTCGCCGTAGGAAAAGCCGCCGGGCAGCACCACCGCGTCGCAGCCGTCCAGCGCCGCCTGTTGATGCCACAGCGGCACGGCCTCGAAGCCGCACTCGCGCAAAGCCCAGAGGCAATCCTGATCGCAGTTGGATCCCGGAAAGACGATGACACCGACGCGCACGATGTTGCGGCTCCTGAATGTAGAGGGAACGCGCGAATATTAACACAGCTTGAAGAACTGAACAAGCGGTGGAAATTATTTGTACGCAATTACGGAAGCGCGTGATTGATCAGCGCTGGGCCGATGGCGGGCAGCGGCAGCATCTGGTCGACGGCGCCCGCCAGCATCGCTTCTTTGGGCATGCCGAAGATCGCCGCCGTCTCTTCCGATTCGGCCATGGTTCGGCCGCCGCGGCGCTTGATGGCGAGCATCCCCTCTTTCCCGTCGTCCCCCATGCCGGTCAGCACGATGCCGAGCACGCCGGTGGTGAACAATTCGGCCGCCGCCGCCATCGTCCGGTCGATTGACGGGACATAGCGATCGTCCGGTTGGCGGGGCGACAGCAGAACCCGCGCGTTGGCTCCCGACCGCCGGACGGTCAAATGCCGGTCGCCCGGCACCACCAAAATCCGTCCCGGCTCGATCGCCTCGCCGTCTTCGGCTTCCTTGACGGTCAACGGGCATTGGGAGTTCAATCGCTCGGCGAAATGGGCGGTAAAGACCGGCGGCATGTGCTGCACGACGATCATGGGCGCCGGAAACGTCGGCGGCAGCTCGCGCAAAATCGCCTGCACGGCGGGCGGGCCGCCGGTGGAGGCGCCGATCACCACCAATCGCACCGGGGAAGAGCCCGCCCCCGCCGGTTTGGCCGGCCGCCGGCCGC
>JBFMAJ010000218.1:0-3352 GCA_040755775.1 Nitrospirota bacterium | reverse complement strand
CAACCCTGCGTCATGGCGGTTCATCACTTGGTGGAGATTCTGCCGGCCCGCGAACTGCTGCCCGTGCCGCCGTCGGAAACCCAGACGCCGATGCGCGGCGCGACGTTGCTGGGCATTTTGGACTACCGGGGCAAGGCCGTGCCCGTGTTGCGGCTGCAACTGGCGCCGCCGGCCACGGGAGCGGCTCCGGCCGGCCGCGGCGTCAAGGCCGGCGCCGCCCGGCGGTGCTTCCTGGTCATCCGGTCGGCCGGGGGCGGCGACGCGAAGCGAACGTTGGCGGCGCTGGAAGCCGACCGGGTCGACGCCGTTGAAGACATGGACGAGACCCTGGTTCAGCCGGCCGGAGACGTCGGCCTGCAAGGCCACCCGGCCGTGTCGGGCATGTGCCACGTGCACGGCGTGCTGACTTTCATGATCGACGGCTCCTCGCTCGGGTCGGCCCTGGCGATCCGGGCGACAACGGGAGCGCGCTCATGAGCCGCTTCTTCGGGTGGGTCCGGCAGCGCATGGAATACAAAATGACGCTGCTCATCATGCTGGTGCTGACCGGCGCCCTCGTCATGATCTTCATGTTCTTCTCGAAAAAACTCGAGGACAGCATGCTCGCGACTGAAATGGAAAAGTCGGCGCAGTTGGCGTCGACGATCCATGAAACGCTGGACAAGGACATGGTCGCGTTCCGGGCGGACGTGGTGCGTCATCTCATCAACGACCTCGTGGCGCTTCGGGGCGTGGTCCGGCTGCAGATCGTCCGCGGCGACGCGCCCTATGTAAAGCGCCCGGCCCAGGAAAAGGCGTTCGTCGACAGCGCCACGCTCAACGATATCCACGCGCGCATCGGCCCGGCCTTCCGGGATGAATGGGTGCACAAGGACATCGTCGACATCGCGGAGGAAGAGAACATCGCCGATGGAACCGACCGCAAGGAGTTTCAGCGGTTTTACCGGGAATTCATCCAGCGTCTCAGCGGGCCGCAGGAGGAGCTCCCCTCCGCCGACGAGATCCGCCTGGGCGGGGCCATGGACGTGTACTACCAGGACGTCGTGGACGGCAAGCGGGTGCTGACCTACCTGCGACCGCTCCCCAATTTCCAAAATTGCTACTTCTGTCACGGCGCCAACCACAAGCTGCGCGGGATTCTCATGATCACCACGTCATTGGAGCAGTCGGAGGCCGCGCTGGCCAGCACGCGGAAAAACCTGGCGCTGTCGGGCCTGGCCGCGCTGTTCGTCGTGGTGGTCATCATCAAGTTGTCGATGAGCCGGTTCGTGCTGCGCCCGCTGCACCAGGCGGTGGACCGCGTGCAGGACATCGCCGAGGGCGAAGGCGACCTCACCAAGCGCCTCGTGGTCGCCTCGCACGACGAGATCGGCTTCTTCGCCGCGTCGTTCAACCAATTCGTCGAAAAGCTCAACGGCATCATGACCCGGGTGGCCCGGACGGGCAAGCAGGTCATCGACACCACCGACGAGATCGTGCGCGGCACGGAAGTGATCGAAAACGGGGCCCGCGTGCAGACCGACGCGGCCCAGACGACGTCGCGCTCGGTCGGAGAAATCAACAGCTCCATCAAGGGCGTCAACGAGCGCGCGCACCAGTTGTCGGCGCTCGCGCAGGAAAGCACGGCCGCGGTGCTGGAGATGTCGGCCTCGATCGACGGCATCGCGGCGGAGGCGACGACGCTGCTCACCTCGGTGGAGGAGGCGGTGGCGTCCATTCTCCGGTTTTCCTCTTCGTCGAAAGAAATTCATGAGAACGTGGCGCTGCTCTCATCGGCGGCCGAGGAAACGGCCGCCTCCATGGCGCAGATGGACGCGTCGATCAAGCAGATCCGAGGCAACACGCATGAAACGGTCGAGTTCTCCAAGCAGGTGATCGGCGACGCCGACCGGGGCAATCGCGCGGTCGAGCAGACGATCGAGGGGATCGACCGGATCCGCCAGTACGCGCAACAGATTTTCGACGTGATGACCACGCTGCAGCGCCGGATCGACCAGATCGGCAAAATCGTCACGGTCATCGACGAAGTCGCCGAACAAACGAATTTGCTGGCCCTGAACGCCGCCATCATCGCGGCTCAGGCCGGGGAGCAGGGGAAGGGGTTCGCCGTCGTGGCGAACGAAATCAAAGAGCTGGCCGAACGGACCGCCAGCTCGACGCAGGAAATCCACGAGATCATTCAGGGGCTCCAGCAGGAGGGGCAGAACGCGGTGAAGCTGATTCAAGGCGGCCAGGAGCGGGTGAACGAGGGGGTGCAGCGGTCGGAGCAGGCGCGCGAGGCGTTGAAGAAAATCTTCCTCACGTCGGAGCAGGCCACGCACCGGATCCGGCAGATCGCCTCCGCCACGGACGAGCAGGCGCGCACCGTCGTGACGGTGACGGAGGCGACGCACAAAGTGAATGAAATGGTCCAGCAGATCGCCATGGCCACCAACGAGCAAAGCCGCGATTCCAATCTCTTGATCGAGGCCACGGAGCAGATGAAGGAAATCGCGCAGAAGGTGAAGGTCGCCACCACGCAGCAGGCGCAGGGGAACAAACAGATCAACCAGCTGGTGGAGAAGGTGAGCGGGGAGGCCGAAGCGATCGCGGGCGCGACCGAGCACCAAAGCACCCAGAGCGAAGGCATCGTAGAGGCGATCGCGTTGATTCAACGCGTCGCCCGGGAAAATGTGGAGACGCTGGGCCGCGTGGGCGACTCGGTCAAGCAATTGGTGGAGCAGGCCGGCCTCCTGGACCGGGAGCTGACCCGGTTTAAATTGCACCAGGCCGGAACGGACCGGCCGGCGGGAGGCTCCTGACATGCCGCTCAGTTGCCCGCAGTGCCAAAGCGTGCTGGACATGCCGGTCGATCTGCACCACGGGGGCGAGGAATTTCTGTGCACGCAGTGCCACGCCTTGCTGCGGGTGACGATGGCGATCAGCGTGGTTGAACCGGAGGAGCCGTCGCTGAAGCCGGCGCCCGGCCCGCCGCCCCACGGCGTCGTCGCCGCGTTTGGCGGCGAGGCCAGCCTGGAAGTGGTCAAGGAGTTGCTGGCCCCGACCGGATTCAGCGTCGCGACGGCGACGACGGGCCGGGACGCGCTGCAGGTCATCGATCAGGTCAATCCGCTCATCGCCGTCATCGAAGACGCGCTGCCCGATCTCAGCGGGCTGGATTTGTGCGAATTGCTCAAGCGGAGCAAACGCCATCCCGGCCTGAAGGTGCTGCTGGTGATGGGCGTGCGCGGCGGAGTGGACGGGTTGGAGGAAACCTCCATGCTCTACGGCCCCGACGCCCATTTGTCGCGCTCCGCGCTCTACAATGATCTGGCCGACCGCGTCCGCGCCCTGGCGCAGCAGCCGCCGCCGG
>JBFMAJ010000217.1:0-3379 GCA_040755775.1 Nitrospirota bacterium | reverse complement strand
GCCGTCCGGCAGCCGCGATTCGCTTCGTCGATGACCGGCGGCGGCGAGAGAATCTGATGCAACGAGAACACCGGGCACAGATCGGGATTGCCGGGGTCGGTGCGGCGCACCCGCGCCGGATCGGTCGTCATCGTGCGCAGCTTCTCGCGCACGACCGGCTCCGGGTCGGACAGATAGATGGCGTTGTTGTAGCTCTTGCTCATTTTGCGCCCGTCGGTGCCCGCCACTTTGGGCGCCTCGGACAAGAGCGCCTCCGGCTCCGGAAAGACCGGCGTGTAGAGCCGGTTGAACCGGCGGGCGATTTCACGGCACAGTTCCAGGTGGGGCAACTGATCAACGCCGACCGGCACCGCGGCGGGCCGGTAGATCAGGATGTCCGCCGCCTGCAGAACCGGATAGCCGAGAAAACCGTAGGTCGCCAGATCGCGATCCTTCAACTCCTCCTGCTTTTCTTTGTAGGTCGGATTGCGCTCCAGCCACGGCACCGGCGTCAGCATCGATAAGATCACGTGGAGCGCGGCGTGTTCGGGCACGCGCGATTGCACGAAGAGCGTGGAACGCTGCGGATCCAGGCCGGCCGACAGCCAGTCGATCACCATCTCCCGCGTGTGGGCGCGGATCGACGCCGTTTCGGCGTAATTGGTCGAGAGCGCGTGCCAGTCCGCCACGAAGAAAAAGCACTCATGGCGTGCCTGCAGCTCCACCCAGTTTTTCAGCGCGCCGAGCCAGTTGCCCAGGTGCAGCTTGCCGCTCGGCTGCATGCCGCTGACGATGCGGCGTCGAGGCTGCGCCGATGGCGTCATGACAGGATGAGCTGAATCATGCCCGAGGACAGGAAGAACATCGCCCGCTGGAGCAGGTGAAACGGCTCGAAAAAGAGCAGGCCCATCAGAATCAAAAATCCATACGGCTCCAGCGCGGCGACTTTTTCCGAAGAGCGATGCGGCAACAACCCCACCAGCACGCGGCCGCCGTCCAGCGGCGGCAACGGCAGCAGATTGAAAACCATCAGCCACACGTTGATCAACACGCCGTACGTGAGAATCTGGCTCACGGGGCCGACGATGGAAAATGCCCGCGGCCCGGCCGCCTCCGCCGCCATGGCCGACGCCCCGCCCATGCCGTCGACCGTTCGCAGCAGCAGGCCGCACGCAATCGCCAGCGCCAGATTGGTGAGCGGTCCGGCCGCCGCCACCCAGACCATGTCCGCCTTGGGCCGGCGCAAATTCATGAAATTCACCGGCACCGGCTTCGCGTAGCCGAACACGAGGCCCGGCTGCCCGAAGAAGAGCAGCGGACCAAAATAGAGCAGCAACGGCAGCGCGATCGTGCCGAAGGGATCGATGTGGGCGACGGGATTCAGCGTCAGCCGCCCGAGCCGCCGCGCCGTATCATCCCCCTTGCGGTCGGCGACGAAGCCGTGGGCCGCCTCGTGGAACGTAATGGCGGTGAGAATCGGCAGCGCGAGAATGGCGAGCAGTTGCAGCGTCTGCGCGGCGGACGCCGTCATGAGGCTCCCCCTTGAAGCGGCACGAGCTTGCCGTTGTGGATTTGCATGAGAAACGGCTGCTTGAGCGCCGGAGCGCCGGGCACCAGCGTCGTGGCGCCGGTGACGCCTGGATAATCCTTCATGCCGCTCAAATAGTCGCGAACCTCCTCGCCGTCGCGCGCGCCCTGCGCGATGGCGCTCAGCACCATGCGCATCGCGTCATAGGCCTGGGCCGCGAACAGATCCGGCTCCCCATGATACCGCATCTGGTAGCGGCGGACAAACTCCCGCACGTGCGGGGCGGCGGACTGGGCGAAAAATCCCGACGCCAGCACCGCCCCTTCCACAAAGCGCCCCCCGTAGGCAAACAACTCGGGGCGGTTCCAATCCCCCGCACCCAGCAACTGAATGCCGTCAAAACCGTGAAAGGCGAGCTGCGAGGCGATCATGCCGGCCGCCTCGGCCCCGCCGGGCAGAAAGATCGCGTCGAACCCCGGCGTGTAGGGCCACTCGTCCGGCGGTTTGCCCTCGATCGGCGGGCCGGCCGTGCCGTAGCGGGCCAAATCGGCGGTTCTCAGCGCGCGCAGCGGCGCGCTGAAATCGGTGCTGCCGGGCGGATAGGTAATGGCGGCGATCACTTCCCCGCCCAGTTGCCGTACCCGGGCGGCAAAAATCTCGGTCGCCGTCCTGGCGTAGGAAGCGTCCGGATAGAGCGCCATGAACCGCATCCGCGCCTGACCCGTCACCGCGTAGTCGGCGGCGGCGCGCGCCTGCTCGGCCAACGTCAGGCCGTTCCAGAAGAGATAGCCGCGCGCCTCATCCTCCATCGCCGGCGCGGCCGGACCGATCGGCGCGCCGGGGTTGACCAGGGGCACCCGCCGGCGCTCGGCCAGCGGGGCCGCCCGCTCCATCTCCCGGGTCAGCAACGGGCCGACAACGGCCACGGGCTCGAAGTCGTCAATCCATTCCTGCCACGCCTCGACGTCGGCGCCGTGGCTGTCCCGCACGGTCATCCCCACCGCGTCCTGGCCCTCCAAGGCGATCTCGGCGCCCCGCAGCGCACTGTGGCCGAACAGCCGCGCGGGTCCGCTCAGCGGCAGCAGAATACCGACCACGGCCGATTTGGCCTTGATCGCGGCGGCATTGGCGCGCAGCCGGTCCGCCGCCGCGGACGCCTGCGAGTGCCTGGGAAAATCCTCCAGAAACCGCGTGAGCCATTGCTCCTCGTCATACGGCTCCCGGCGGTCGGCCGCCAAGGCGGCCAGCCGCAGGATCGCCGCATCGGCCGGGAATCGCTTGCCCGCCGAGGCCACGATCCGCTCCAAGCGGCCGGCATTGGTCTCTTGGGCGATCAACCCGTCGATTTGCTCGATCAGCGCGGCGGCTTCGGCCTGGTCGCCCGACGTCTCCGCCAGGCGGCGCAACGCCAGCAGCGTCTCCACGGCCTTTGGCAGATTGCCCGACTGACGGTACAGCGCGGCGAGCCGCTCGTACAGGGCCCGGCGGCGCTCAGGCGAGCGCAGCAGGCTGGCGGCCTTCTCCAAGTAGCTGATCGCTTCGGCGGTCGAGCCCCGCTCGCCGTACAGACCGCCCAGCAGCGCGCTGGCTTCCGCGGCCCACGGCGAGGCCGGCATCTCCTTCAGCAGTTTTTTCAAATAGCCGATCGCCTCGTTCGTTTGTTGTAGACGGGCGGACGCTTTTCCGATGAGATAGAGCGCTTCGGCCGCCGATTCCGACGGCTGCAGCGGCGGGCCGGCCGGCCCGGGTCCGCTCCCCGCGTGAGGCGGCGGGCCGACATCGGGCGGGGCTTGAGCCTTCAACCACTGCTGCACCAGCTCGATGACGCGCGCATCATCGCCCGCGGCGTCGGCCCGGCGGGCCGCCTCCAAG
>JBFMAJ010000216.1:0-3396 GCA_040755775.1 Nitrospirota bacterium | reverse complement strand
CGCGGCCCCGTCCGGGGCCCATTGAGCGCCGACGGTGATAATCCCCTGGGGCGTGAACTTGATGGCGTTGCTCAGCAGATTCTCCATCACCTGCACCAGTTGATCGCGGTCTCCCAGGGCCAGCGGCAGCGCCGGCGGCAGATCGAGCGTGAGCGTCAGCGGTTTTTTCATGGCGACCGCCTGCATTTGTTTCACCGTATAGCGCAGGATATGGCTCACGTCGATCGGTTGAATGACCCATTCGACCTTGCCCGCTTCGATCTTCGACAGATCGAGCAGGTCGTTGATCAGCCGGGTCAGCCGGTCGCTTTCCTCGTTGATGATCTGAACGAATTCCTGGCGGCTCGTCGAGTCGATGTCGTCGTACGAGGCGAGAATTTCCCCGAATCCCTTGATCGAGGTGAGCGGCGTGCGCAGCTCGTGGGAGACTTTCGAGACGAACTCCGATTTGAGCTGGTCGAGCTTCTTCGTCTGCTCGAAGAGCTGGGCCGCTTCGATGGCGGCGCCGATCTGGTGGCCGAGCGTGAGGAGCAGATACCGGTCGTGCTCGAGCCGGATGCCGCCGCCGTCGGGATAGCACAGCACCATCGCGCCCACCACCCGGTTTTTGGAGACCAGGGGAATCGTGAGCAGAATGAACGCGCGGGTCGGCGCCTGCCTGCCGGCAGGCAGGGCCTGCCCGTCGCCGGCCAGGGCGGCGGGCGCCTCGTCGCGCAGGATCGCCTGCTTCAGCCGGACCGCCTGCGCGGGCGGCTGCATGCACTCGTGGCAGGCTTGCAGCACGGCGTGCTCCAGCTCTTCGCGGTCCGCCGCGCCCTGCTCGTCGCTCCAGTGGAGCGGAAGCTTGTGGCCGGTCAGGTGGATGCAGGTGAGGAGCGAGCCAAGCTGCTGGGTGGTGGTGGCCAGCACCGTGGACAGCAGCCCCCTCAATTCGGTCGCGGCGCTCAGGCTTGAACTCACGGCGTAGAGAATCGAGAGCTGGCGGTTGCGATCCTCCAATTCCCGCGTGCGCTGCGCGACCCGCTGTTCCAGTCCGGTGTAGGCGGTCTTCAGCTTGTTCGCCATCTCATTGAATTCGTGCGACAGTTCCTCGATTTCGTCGCCGGTCGGAATCGTGAGGCGGTAATCCAGATTGCCGAACCCGATCAGCTTGGCGCCCCGCTGCAGCTCCTGGATCGGCTTGGAAAAGCGGTGAGAGAAGAAAATTGCCGCGACGCCCAACAGGCCCAGGCCGCCCGCGCCGGCGATCGACACCCAGGTCAGCAGCCGGGTCATCGGCGCGTAGGTTTCATTGGGATTCTGGCTGGTGAAAATGTACCAGTGTTGTCCGCCGAAGCTTTTGGGATTGAGCACCGTGGTGGGCGTGACGGGCGCGAAGCCGTTCAGCGACTCGCGCCCGCTGTAGTGCACGTCGTAGAGCGTTGTGGTCCACCCTGACTCGGGCTGCGAGATCGCCGCGATCAACTCCGGCTTGAGCGTGTGATTCTTGATCAGAAAGACGGGGCAAAAGAGCAGCGTGCCGTCGGAGCCGGCCAGCATGATATGGTCGTCTTTGCCGATATGAATGCCGGTGACGGCCGAAAAAAGATGGCTGACCGTGCTGACGACCACCAGCGCGCCGATCGCGTCGCGTCCCTCCAGGTCGATGATCGGCACGGCGAACTCGATGATGTACCGTTTTTCCGACTCCATGGACGCCAGCGACACGTCGCCGATATAGTAGCCGCCGCGGCCCTCGTCGAAGGCCGCCTGCCACCACGCCTCGCCGCTGAAATCGATCGAGTCGGGCGCCGCCGGGCTGGCCACCAACACGCCGTACTTGTCCGCCACGAGAATGGAATAGTACTTGCCGATGATGGAAGGAAGCGCGAGATAGCGGCGGAGAAAGGTCGCGGCGTCGCTGTCGTTGTAGCGGCGCACCAGATCGGCCGGAACCTCCTGCCGCTCCCATTGCCGCGTCAACTGTTCGATCCCGGAGCGGATCTGCTCCGGCGACCGTCCGGCGTATTGCCGGTTGGCCCGCTCGACCGCGACCCGGATGACCGGATCCAATCCCAGCAGCGTCGCTTCGCTGACGGTCTGATCGAGCAAGTGAATCACCCGGGCGCTGGTGATATTGGCCAGCGTTTTGAACTGCTCGCCCAGCGATTCGGTGAGCGCCTGCTTCTGGACGAAAAAGACCAGGACCAGCGCGATGACGATCGACAGGAGCCCCGCGCCGACGATGACGGTCATGAGCTTGTAAGTGAGCTTGTATGTCGGGCGCCGCTGATTCACCGATGACCCCGTCGCGGGACGGACGATGCGCTCGAAATTATGGCTTGGCGTTCATCATCGAAGAGAGCTTCTCCAGCACCTTTCTCGGGCTGAAGGGCTTGGTCACATAATCATCCGCGCCGCTCGACTTGGCCTCTTCGATGTCGTGCTGCTGGCCCTTGGCGGTCAGCATGATGATGCGGGTGGCGCGGTAGGTGGGATCGGCTTTCAGGATCCGACAGACCTCAAAGCCGGTCTTTTTCGGCATCATGATGTCCAGGAAGAGAATTTTGGGCTGGAGCCGCTTGGCTTTCTCGATCGCTTCTTCGCCGTCCCGGGCCGTTTCACAGGAATAGCCTTCTTTTTTGAGGACGAATGAGAGCGATCGCAAAATATAGGGTTCATCGTCCGCGATGAGAATATCCATAGATGTGCTGTCCGTTGATCTTCTGATCTTTCCGCCGGTAAAACGCGACCTTAGTGTAACATTGTTCGTCGTGGCTGTCAAAATATGAGCGGTTGCAGGCGTTTACGTGATTACACGATGAACAGCGCCGCGCCGAATCCCAGATAGAGCAAGGCCCCGAGCACGATCTGCCAGGGACGCCAGGTGTGCTGACGGCGCAGCAAGGCGAGGTACGCGGCGGCGGCGAACAGCGCGCAGCCGCCCGTGGTTAATCCGTGCCAATCGAGCCGCCAGGGGGTGCCCAGCAGCCCGACCGCGACCGGGAAGGTGGCTTGAAAGACCATGGCTCCGGTGATATTGGCGACGGCCAGCGCGTCCTTGCGTTGATAGACCCAGATCAGGCTGTTGAATTTTTCGGGTAATTCGGTGGCGACCGGCGTGATCAGCAACGACAGCACCAGCGGAGGCACCGCCAGCGCCGCCGCGGCCAAATTGACCGCATCGACAAAGAGATGCGCGCCTGCGACGATGCCGGCCAGGCCGGCCGTCACTTGGGCCACAATCGGGCCCCAGCCGGGCCGGCCCGCCCGCGGAGAAAAAATGAGGGGCGGCACCAGCTCATCCTCATTGGCGTGCTGCCGGTCCAGCCGCTGCAAGCGCCAGAGATAGTGGCCATAGAGCACGATGAGGAACGCGGCGACGGCGTACCGGACGACGGGGAGGGGAAAGAAGGC
>JBFMAJ010000215.1:0-3406 GCA_040755775.1 Nitrospirota bacterium | reverse complement strand
GCGACCTGCTGATGTTGACGCCGTCGGGGCCCGGCGAGCCGGCGATCCGGGCCGAGCTGGAGGCGGCCAAGTTCTCCTCGATTCTCTGCATGCCGCTGGTCACCAAGGGACGGGTGGTGGGGGCCCTTGCGCTCTACAAGGGGGAGCGCAAGCCTTCGTTCACCCAGGTGGATATTGAGCTGCTGGCCATTTTGTGCAGCCAGGCCGCGATCGCGATCGAGAATATCCGGTTGTTCGAGGATCTGCAGCGGACCCATTTCGAAGCGATGAAGGCGCTGGCCCAGGCGATCGAAGCGAAGGATCACTATACGCGCGGCCACTGTGACCGCACGGTGGAATACGCCATGGCCATCGCGGAGCAACTGGGTCTGCCGGAAGAGGAACGGCAAGCCCTGCGCTACGCGGCGTTCCTGCACGATGTGGGGAAAATCGGGATTCACGAGTCGATTCTGGCCAAGGAAGGGCGGTTGACCGAAGAGGAGTACCGGTTGATGCAGAATCATCCGTCGATGGGCGCGGAAATCATCAAAGGCGTCGAATTTCTCCGGCCGGTCGTGCCGCTGGTCTATCACCACCAGGAGCGCTTCGACGGAAAAGGCTATCCGGCGGGCTTGTCGGGCGAGAAGATTCCGCTCGGCGCCAGAATCGTCGCCGTGCTCGACACCTTCGACGCGATGACGTCGGACCGCCCCTACCGCAAGGCGATGTCCCTGTCCCTGGCGATCAGCGAGCTGCGCCGCTGCGCCGGCACGCAATTCGACCCGAAGGTGGTCGAAGCTTTCATTGCCGTGCTGGAAGCGAAATACCGCACCGGCGCAGCAGGCGATGAAACGAGCGGGCCGAGCCGGCTGAGCGAGTCCCGGACCGGCTCCCCGTCCTGAGCCAGACCCGCCACTGATCCGGATGCTGTCGCCCTAGCCCCCGCCGGTGGGGCAGTGGGCCGACGACGGGCAATCCCGTCAGCTCCCGCAAGAGCTGGGCATTGTCCGCAAGGCTCGGATCCCGCCGCACCGCCGCCGGCTGATTCAGGATGATGCCGGCCACCCGCAGCCCGCGCCGCCGCGCGGCGTCCACGGTCAGCGCCGTGTGGTTGAGCGTGCCGAGGCCGGCGCGGGCGACGACGACCGTCGGCAGCCGGACTCGGCGGATCAGGTCGGCCAGCGTCAGTCGAGGAGTCAGCGGAACCAACAGGCCGCCGCTGCCTTCGACGATGATGACGCGATGGCGGCGTGCCAGCGCGCGATAGGCGGCGACGAGGCGCAACATGGAAATCGGCCGGCCGGCGCGCCGGGCGGCCGCCAACGGCGAGAGCGGCGGCGCGAAGCGGTAGGGCGTGATGAGGTCAATGGGATCATCGGCGCGCGCGGCCCGGACCAGCCGATCGGTATCGGGCAGCCGCCATCGCTTCCCGGCGCGCCGGCAGCCCGTCTGGACCGGTTTCATGACGCCGACGTCATACCCCTCCGCGCGAAACCACGCCGCCAGCGCGGCCGCGACCATTGTTTTGCCCACGCCGGTCCCGGTCCCGGTAATAAAAATCCCGCGGCGCATCAGCCCGCCGGCCGGCTATCCAGATGAAACACTTGGCCGGAGACGCCGCGCGTGCGCGACAGGGTCAGAATCCAGTCAGCCACATCCCCGGCGGGGGCGCTCCGCGCGAGCCATTGATTCCGTCTCAGGCGGGCCCGCTGCGCTGCGTTGATTCGTGCGCTCATCCCGGCGGCCAGCACGCCGGGCACGACGCAATTGACCTGCACCCGGTGCGGACCCCATTCCCGGGCGGCGCTTCTCGTCAGCGCGGCCAACCCCGCTTTGGCCGCGGCATAATTGGCCTGGCCGGCCCGGCCCGCGCCGCCGGCCAGAGCGCCGATCGTCACGATGTGGCCGCGCCGCTGGCGGCGCATGACCCGGCCCGCCAACTGCAGCAGATGAAACCCCCCGGTCAAATGGGCGGCGATCACGGCATGCCAATCGGCCGGCGCCATCCGCAACACCAACCCGTCCCGCAGCCCGCCGGCGCTGTGCACCAGCAGATCGAGCCGTCCCCATTGTCGGAGGATCTGCGCGACTAAGCGCTCGACGGCGGCATGGTCCCGCAGATCGGCTTCCACCGCCAGGGCCCGGCCGCCGGCCCGCCGGATGGCGCGACAGGTCCGATCCGCGGCCGGTGCGTTGTGATGATAGTGCACGCCGACACGGTAGCCGGCGCCTCCCAGCCGGACGGCAATCGCGCGGCCGAGGGCGCCTGAAGCGCCGCTCACGAGCGCAACGGGCATCAGATCAATCCCTGTTGCCGGCCGGCATCCTGGAGCGCGGCCAGCAGCCGATCGATCTCTTCATCGCGATGGGTCGCCATCAGCGAGATGCGGAGCCGGTCGGTCCGTTTGGGCACGGTCGGGGGACGGATGGCGGGGACCAGGCAGTGCCGTCGCCATAGCGCGTCCGAAACGGCCAATGCCCGAGCCGGATCGCCGATGCGGACGGGCAGAATCGGCGTTTCGCTTCCCATCAGATCACAGCCCATCCGGCTCAAGGCGTCGGCGCACCGGCGGCGATGGCGCCAGAGACGGTCGCGCCGCTCCGGCTCCCGCTCGAGCACGGCGAGCGCCGCCGTCGCCGCCGCGGCTACCGCGGGGGGCAAGGCCGTCGCGTAGAGAAACGTGCGGCAGCGGTTCTGCAGATAGGCGATCAGCGCGCGCGGCCCGGCGACAAAGGCGCCGAATCCGCCGAGCGCCTTGCTCAGCGTGCCCATCTGAATCAGCCGCTCATCATGAGCCGATGGGGCCAGATTAAAATGCTCGCAAGCGCCGCGACCGGTGGGCCCCAACACGCCTGTCCCGTGGGCGTCGTCGACCAACAGCCGCGCGCCATGGCGATGCGCCAGCGCCAGCAGCTCCGGCAGCGGCGCCAGATCGCCGTCCATGCTGAAGACGCTGTCGGTGACGATGAGCTTCGTCGCGCGGGGAGCGCTGCGGTCGAGCAGCCGGCCGAGCTGTTCCACGTCCCTATGGCGATAGATTTTGAGTTGAGCCCGGCTGACCCGGCAGCCGTCGAAGAGGCTGGCGTGGTTGGCGCGGTCGGCGAAAATCACGCCGTCCGGGCCGGCCAGCGCCGGAATGAGGCCCAGGTTGGCCGCGTAGCCGCTGTTGAAGAGCACCGCGGCCTCCGCGCGCTTGAAGGCGGCCAGCGCGGTTTCGCACGCCTCGTGCGGCGCCATCGTGCCGGTGATCAGGCGGGAGGCGCCGGCGCCCACGCCGTACTGTTCGATCGCCGCCGCGGAGGCCGCCTTCAGATCGGGGTGGTTGGCCAATCCCAGATAATTGTTGGAGCCGAAGTTGGCGTACCATTGCCCGTCGATGAGCAGTTGAGCCTCCTGGCCGGAGGCGACGGACCGGAGGGTTCGGAG
>JBFMAJ010000214.1:0-3541 GCA_040755775.1 Nitrospirota bacterium | reverse complement strand
GAGGAGCTCTTGAAGGAATGGCTGCCGGTCATCGATAATATCGAGCGCGCGCTCCGCCACGCGCGCGAGAACGAGGCGCCGGCGGCCGTGGTGGAGGGCTGGTCGTTGATTTTGAAGCAATGTCACGACCTGCTGGGACGCGTGGGAGTGTCGCCGGTCGAAAGCGTCGGCGCGCCGTTCAATCCGGAGATTCATCAGGCGATCGCCCGGCGGGAAGCGGACCAGGGGGACGGCACCGTCATCGAGGAGGCGCAGCGGGGCTACCGGCTGAAGGGGCGGCTGCTTCGGCCCGCCCTGGTGACGGTGGTCGCAGCCCCCGGCCGGCATGACAAAACGGATCGACAGGACAGCGGGACGAAGGAGGACGACCATCATGGGTAAAGTCATCGGCATTGATCTCGGCACGACCAATTCCTGCGTGGCCATCATCAGCGGCGGCGATCCGGTGGTGATCGCCAACGCGGAAGGCAGCCGCACGACCCCGTCGGTGGTCGCCTTCACCGACAAGGGGGAGCGGCTGGTCGGCCAGATCGCCAAGCGCCAGGCGATCACGAACCCGGAGAACACCATTTTTTCGATCAAACGGCTGATGGGCCGCCGGTTCCGCACCGGCGAAGTCGAAGAGGCGAAAAAACGGCTGCCCTACAAGATCGTCGAAGCGTCCAATGGGGACGCCCACGTGGAGATCCGCGGCAAGAACTACAGCCCGCCGGAAATTTCCGCGATGATCCTGCAGAAAATGCGGCAGACGGCGGAGGATTACCTCGGTGAAAAAATCACCGAAGCGGTCGTCACCGTGCCCGCTTATTTCGACGACAGCCAGCGGCAGGCCACCAAGGACGCGGGGCAGATCGCCGGCCTCAACGTGCTGCGCATCATCAACGAGCCGACGGCCGCCGCGCTGGCCTACGGGCTGGACAAGAAAAAGGACGAGCGGATCGCCGTCTATGATCTCGGCGGCGGCACGTTCGACATCTCCATCCTGGAGATCGGCGAGGGCGTCTTCGAGGTGAAATCGACCAACGGCGACACCTACCTCGGCGGTGACGATTTCGACCTGCGGGTCATGGACTGGCTGATCGCCGAGTTCAAAAAAGATTACGGTATCGACCTGAAAAAGGACAAGATGGCGCTGCAGCGGCTCAAGGAGGCGGCCGAGAAGGCAAAAATCGAGCTGTCCTCCTCGATGGAAACGGAGGTCAACCTGCCGTTCATCACGGCCGACGCCAGCGGGCCCAAACACCTGGTGATCAAATTGACCCGGGCCAAGCTCGAGCAACTCGTCGACGACCTGGTGCAGCGGACGGTCGAGCCCTGCCGCCGGGCCCTGTCCGACGCCGGCTTCTCGGCCAAGGAGATCCACGAAGTGGTTCTGGTCGGCGGCATGACCCGCATGCCGAAGATCCAGCAGGTCGTCAAGGACTTCTTCGGCAGGGAGCCGCACAAGGGCGTCAATCCCGACGAGGTCGTCGCGGTCGGCGCGGGGATCCAGGCCGCCGTGCTCAAGGGCGAGGTCAAGGACGTGCTGCTGCTCGACGTCACGCCGCTCTCGCTCGGGATCGAAACGTTGGGCGGAGTCTTCACGAAATTGATCGAGCGCAACACCACCATCCCGACCAAGAAGAGCCAGACCTTCTCGACCGCCGCCGACAATCAGACGGCCGTGACCGTGCGGGTCTTTCAGGGCGAGCGCGAAATGGCGGCCGATAACAAGCTGCTCGGCCAGTTCGACCTGATCGGCATCCCGCCCGCGCCGCGCGGCGTGCCCCAAATCGAGGTGGCCTTCGACATCGACGCCAACGGCATCGTGCACGTCTCGGCGAAGGACATGGCCACCGCCAAGGAGCAGTCGATCCGGATCACCGCCTCCAGCGGCATCAGCAAGGAAGAGATCGACAAGCTGGTCCGCGACGCGCAGGCGCACGCGGACGAAGACAAAAAGAAAAAGGCGTTGGTGGAAGCGCGCAACGAGGCGGACACGCTGGTCTACAACGTCGAAAAATCGCTCGGCGAGCTGGGGGAGAAGATCGGCGCCTCGGAGCGCAGCGCGATTCAGGAGCAGGTGGCCGCGACCAAAAAGGCGATGGAGGGCTCCGACGTCGACGCCATCCGGTCGGCCGTGCACTCGCTGACGCAGGCGTCCCATCGGCTTGCGGAGGAGGCCTACAAGAAGACCGCGGCCGGGACTCAACCGCCCGGCGGCGACGGCCAAGCGCCGCCCCCGGAGCACCCGAAGGAGGGGACGGTCGTGGACGCCGAGTTCGAAGAAGCCGACAAGGACAAAAAATCATAGGCGGACAGCCCACACAGGGACGGCCGGCCCGACGCCGGCCGTCCGGTAACGAGCGCGGATAGTGGCGACAAAGGATTACTATGCGATTCTCGGCGTCAGCCGGTCGGCCAGCGAAGAGGAGATCAAAAAAGCCTATCGCCGGCTGGCGATGCAGCACCATCCCGACCGCAACCCCGGCAACAAGGCCGCCGAGGAAAAGTTCAAAACGATCAATGAAGCCTATGCCGCGCTCAGCGATCCTGAAAAACGGGGCCGCTATGACCGCTACGGCACGGCCGAGGCGCCGCCGGAAGGGTTTGGCGGGTTCGGCGGATTCGGCGACATTTTCGGCGATATTTTCGAGGACGTCTTTGTCGGTGGCGGCCGCGGCCGCCGGGGGCCGCGCGCAACGCGCGGCGCCGATCTTGCCTACAATCTGACCCTGACGCTGGACGAAGCCGTCTCCGGCAAGGAGACGAAAATCCGGATTCCCCGGACCGAAACCTGCGGCGAGTGCCGCGGCTCGGGCGCCCGCAATCCCAACGCCGTCAAAACCTGCCCCACCTGCCAGGGCGCGGGGCAACTGCGGTTTCAGCAGGGTTTCTTCACCGTCAGCCGCACCTGCCACCAGTGCCGCGGCGAGGGCCGGATCGTGACCGAGCGCTGCCTGGCCTGCAACGGCGACGGAGCCATCCGGCGCGAGCGCTCGCTCTCGTTGAAAATTCCGCCGGGCGTGGACAGCGATTCGCGACTCCGCCTGGCCGGCGAAGGCGAAGCGGGCGAGCACGGCGGGCCGGCCGGCGACTTGTACGTGATCATTTCCGTGCAGGAGCATCCGCTCTTCGCCCGCCACGGCGACGATTTGATCCATCAATTGCCGCTCAGCTTCGTCACCGCCGCGCTGGGCGGCAAAGTGAGCGTGCCCACGCTGAAGCAGGGCGACACGACGCTGAAGATCCCGCCGGGCACGCAGCACGGGCAGCAGTTCCGCATTAAGGGGCTCGGCGTCCCCCGGCTCAATCACCACGGCGCCGGCGACCTGCTGGTGCAGGTCCGCGTGACCATTCCCGCCAAGCTGTCGGCCAAGCAACGGGCGCTGCTGCAGGAGTTCGCCTCGACCATCGACGAGTCCAACGGCCGGCCGCCGGCCGGCGAGGGCCGTTCGGCGGCGGCGGAAGAGTCGATCGTGGACAAAGTCAAGAATCTCTTCGAGTGAGCCGGCGCCGCCCCCGTCTGCTGCGCCATGCCGGTCTTTTTCATCGATGACGA
>JBFMAJ010000213.1:0-3564 GCA_040755775.1 Nitrospirota bacterium | reverse complement strand
GCCGATCCACATCGAGTTGAAGGGCGGGGAGCTGCTCACCGCCAAGCCGGAGACGATGCGGCTCTGGGCGGGCAGCCAGATCCCCGCCGGGCCGGCGCACGCCGCGGCGGCATTTGCCGAGTCGGCGGTCTTCGCCTGCTCCGACCAGCACCTGGCGGCCTGGCGTGGCAAGGCCGGCCAGCGGGAGGGCTACCTGCTGACGCTGGGCGAAGCGGCGTTCGTCGCCAAAGGTCTCTACGCCGGGCTGCTTCCAGCGGCGTAACGGTCCCGCTTGCCCTTGACTTCCTTTATTCAGAGAAGGGAAAATACAGCGCCTGACGCTCTGATCCTCCGGTCAGAGCGTTTTTTCTCGTGAGAAGGAGCCGCATGCCCAATATCGTCGTGGTGGGAACGCAGTGGGGCGACGAGGGGAAGGGGAAGATCGTTGATCTCCTCTCCGAGCGCGCGGACTACGTCGCCCGCTACCAGGGCGGCCACAACGCCGGCCACACGGTCATCCATAAGGGCGAAATCTGCGTCCTGCACCTAGTGCCTTCGGGGATTTTCCGCGGAAAAACCTGCGTGATCGGCAACGGCGTGGTCGTCGATCCGGCCGCGTTGCTGGGGGAAATTGCCGACCTGGAGCGGCGCGGCGTCAGGGTCAACGGCTTACTCTATGTCAGCGACCGGGCCCACCTGATTCTGCCCTACCATCGGGCGATCGAGCGGGAGAGCGAAAAGCAAAAAGGGGCGCGCAAGATCGGCACCACCGGCCGGGGCATCGGCCCGGCCTACGCCGACAAGGCGGCCCGAATCGGCATCCGCGTGGCCGACCTGCTGGAGCCGAAGCTCTTCCGGGAGCGGCTGGCCATCAATCTGGAGGAAATGAACGAATTTCTCCGCCAGATGTTCAACGTCAAGGGGTTTGAGCTGGAGCCGATCTACAAGGAATACTGCGGCTACGCCGAGCGGCTGCGGCCGCTGGTGACCGACACGGCGGCGCTGCTCAACGAGGCGATCGACCGCGGCAAATCGGTGTTGTTCGAAGGCGCGCAGGCGACCAATCTGGACGTCGATTTCGGCACCTATCCCTACGTGACCTCCTCTTCCGCGGCCGCCGGCGGCGCCTGCACCGGCACCGGCGTGGGGCCGACCAAAATCGACGCGGTGCTGGGCGTGGCCAAGGCCTATACGACCCGGGTCGGCAGCGGCCCATTCCCCACCGAGCTGAACGACGCGCAGGGACATGAGTTGCAGACAACCGGCAAGGAGTTCGGCTCGACCACGGGCCGCCCCCGCCGCTGCGGCTGGTTCGACGCGGTGGCCGTTCGCACGGCGGTCCTGCTGAACGGCATCTCGGGCCTGGTGATCACGAAACTGGATGTCCTCGATCAGTGCCGCGAGGTCCGCTTCTGCACGGCCTACCGGATCGGCGGCAAAACCGTCAGCGTCATGCCGTCGTCGATGTCGGAGCTGGACTCGTGCGAGCCGGTCTATGAGACGATGCCGGGCTGGCAGGCGCCGACCAATCACATTCGAAGCTTCGCCAAGCTCCCCAAGCCCGCGCGGGACTATCTGCGCAAGCTGGAGCGGGCCGCCGGCTGCCCGATCGAGATGGTCTCGACCGGCTCCCGGCGGGAAGAGACAATCGAGCTGACGCCGCGGCCGCTGCCGGCCGGATCCCGGCGACGGGCAATCAAATCGGATCGATTGAAACGGGTGGCGGGATGAGCAAGCCGGCTTCGCACGGGTTGAAGCTGAGAAGCTGGGAAGTGACCGAGGGCGCGGAACGCGCGCCGCATCGGGCGATGTTCCACGCCATGGGGTTGACCGACGAGCAGTTGGCCCGTCCTCAGATCGGCGTCGCCAGCTCTTGGAACGAGGTGACGCCCTGCAACATCCACCTGAACCAACTGGCCAAGTTCGCCAAGGAGGGGGTGCAGCAGGCGGGCGGGACGCCGATCGAGTTCGGCACGATCGCCGTGTCCGACGGCATCGCCATGGGCCACGAAGGGATGAAGGCGTCGCTGATGACCCGCGAGGTGATTGCCGACTCGGTGGAGCTGGTCGCCTTCGCCGAGCGGCTGGACGGCCTGGTGACGATCGCCGGCTGCGATAAGAGCCTCCCCGGCATGGTGATGGGCAGCCTGCGGCTCAATCTGCCCGCGGTCTTTCTGTACGGCGGCACGATCATGCCGGGCAATTTCCACGGCCACGACGTGACGATCCAGGATGTGTTCGAGGCGGTCGGCGCCCACGCCATGGGCAAGATGGCGGCCGGCGAGCTGAAGGCGCTGGAAAACGTCGCCTGCCCCGGGGCCGGCTCCTGCGCGGGGATGTTCACGGCGAATACGATGGCCTCGGCTTGCGAGGCGCTGGGCGTCTCGCTGCCCGGCAGCGCGTCGGTGCCGGCGGTGGACGAGCGGCGCCAGCATCTGAGCGTGGAGAGCGGCCGGGCCGCGCTCGATCTGTTGAAGCGGAACATCCGCCCCCGCGATATTGTCACGCGCAAGGCGCTGGAGAACGCCATCACGGTCGTGGTGGCGATCGGCGGCTCCACCAACGCGGTGCTGCATCTGCTGGCGATCGCGCGGGAGGCGGGCGTGAAGCTAAGGATCGACGATTTCGACCGGATCAGCCGGCGCACGCCCCACATCGCCGACATGAAGCCGGGCGGCCGCTACGTGATGGTCGATCTGGACCGGATCGGCGGCGTGCCGGTCGTCATGAAGGAGCTCCTGAATGCCGGGCTGATTCACGGCGACGCCCTGACGGTGACGGGGAGGACCGTTGAGGAGAATTTGCGCGGCATCGCATTTCCGGCCGGCCAGGATGTGGTCCATCCCGTGGTCTCGCCGATCAATCCCACAGGCACGCTGGCGATCCTGAAGGGCAATCTGGCGCCGGAAGGGTGCGTGGTGAAGACGGCAGGCGTAAAGATTTTACGCCATCGAGGCCCGGCCCGCGTGTTCAATCGTGAAGAGGACGCCTTCGCCGCCGTGAAGCAGCGCAAGATCAAGGCGGGCGACGTCGTGGTGATCCGTTACGAAGGCCCCAAGGGCGGTCCCGGCATGCGCGAGATGCTGGCGCTGACGGCTGCGCTGGTCGGGGAGGGATTGGGCGACAAGGTTGCGCTGCTGACCGACGGCCGCTTTTCCGGCGCGACGCACGGCTTGATGGCCGGCCACGTGGCCCCGGAGGCGGCGGTGGGCGGGCCGATCGCCGCCGTCAAGAACGGCGACATGATCGAGATCGACGCGCTCAAGCGGCGGATTGATGTCGAGCTGACGGCCCGGGAAATTCGGAAGCGCTTGAAGACGTGGAAAGCACCCAAGCCGAAATTCACGCAGGGCGCGTTGGCCAAGTATGCCCGCCTGGTGCAATCGGCCTCAATCGGCGCGATTTGCGGGTAATGGAGAACTAGTAATCCTTCATGAGGAGCAATAGGCGTTTGCCGCGCCACTAGTCTCACAAAAAGGTCATCGGGTGGGCGCATGGGTAGTAAGAGTACGAGAACACATTGGCAGGCAACTATCCTAGCTCTCCTGCTGACTTCAGCTTGTATTGGCTCGGTAATCGCTGTGC
>JBFMAJ010000212.1:0-3612 GCA_040755775.1 Nitrospirota bacterium | reverse complement strand
CGATCCCTTGCGTGAAGACGCCCGCCTGCAGCCCGTAGGCCGACGCGTTGGCCATCGCCACGGCCTCCTCGAACGACGCGTACGGCGCGACGATCACCACCGGGCCGAACACTTCTTCGCACGACACCTTCATGCGGGGATCGACGTGGCCGAGAATGACGGGCGAGAGCAGATTGCCCCGCCGCGCGCCCGCCAGGATCGTCGTCGCGCCCTGGGTGACCGCCTCCTTGACCCAGCTCTCCACGCGGTCGGCCGCCGCCTGGTCGATCATCGGGCCGACCACCGTCTGCGGATCGGCCGGATCGCCCACGGGCAACTGTTTGGCCACGGCCGTGAAGCGCTCCAGAAACCGGTCGTAGACCGGCTGATGAATAAAGAGCCGCTGCGTGGAAATGCAGACCTGCCCCGCGTAGGCGAAGGCGCTGATCGCCGCCCGCTTGGCCGCCCACTCCAGGTCGGCGTCTTCGTGCACGATGGTGGCGGCATTGCCGCCCAGCTCGAGCAGGACCCGTTTTTTGCCCGCCTGGCTTTTCAGCATCCAGCCGACGCGGGCGCTGCCCGTGAAGCTGAGCATGCCGATCCGCTCGTCGGCGACCAGTTGGCCGGCCACCTCGACGGGGCAGGGAAGGATATTGATCAGGCCGGGCGGCGCGCCCGCCTCTTGAATCAATTGGCCCAGCCGCAGGGAGGTGAGCGGCGCCTGCGGCGGCGGCTTGAGCACGACGGTCGCGCCCACGGCCAGCGCGGGAGCGACTTTGTGGGCGACCAGATTCAGCGGAAAATTGAAGGGCGAAATCGCCGCGACCGGCCCCACCGGCACGCGGGCCGTCATGGCCACGTAACCTTCGCCCGCCGGCGCCGCATCCAGCGGGGGAGTCTCGCCGCTCAACCGTTTGGCCTCTTCCGACGCGAAGGTGAAGGTGGAGATCGCCCGATCGACCTCCCCGATGGCGTACTGGTAGGGTTTGCCCGCCTCGGCGACGATCAGGCGGGCCAGGTCTTCTCTATTCTGACGCAGCCCGCCGGCGATCGAGGCCAGCAACTGTGAGCGCCGGTGGCGGGGCCATCGGCTTGACTCCGCAAAACATCGACGAGCCGCCGCAATTGCCCGATCCATCTCCGAGGCGGTCGCCTGCGCCGCATGGCCGACGACCTGTCCGGTGTAGGGATTGGCAATCTTGGCGGTCTGGGCGGTGGCCACCCATTCGCCATCCACCAGCAGCCGAGCGTCCATCATAACTCCCTGAAATATGGTTGTTCGCGGCCATTATCGAGGAAGCCGCCGGTGTTGTCAAGGCCGATTAGACCTCCGCCCGTCGAGCCGCATGGAGGGGCGACAGGGCCCGCAGATAGAGGACATTTTGCCGGATGAGTTTGGCGGCCTGGTCGATCTCTCCCAGGCTGTTGCCGCGCCAGAGACTGAAGATCACCGCCCCCTGAGCGAGGGGTTGATCCAAACCCAGGGCCAGCAGAGTCGGCGACGCCCGCCATGCCGTCCGCTCCCGGCAGGCGGTGCCGGCCGCCGCCGCCACACCGTCACGGCTCAATGCCATCACCAGCGCTTCGCCCTCGACAAATTCAATGACAAGGCTGACGTGGCCCGGCAGGCGCTCCACCGGATGACCCGTCAGGTGCCAGCCGTCAAATTTCAAACTTTCCTTCAAGTGCCGGGTCAACGGATCAAGTTGTCCGGACAGAGTGGGCAGTTCCGCCTTTGCCGACCTGGCCGCGACGCCCATGCCGGCGATATTCGGCACCGCCTCAAGACCCGCCCGGCGGCCCCGCTCCTGAATCCCGCCATCCGTCTGAGCCGCCAGCCGCACGCCGCGGCGCACATAGAGCGCGCCGGCGCCCGGCGGGCCGCCCAACTGGTTGGACGACAGACTCAAGGCATCGATCTTCATCGCCTCCACGTCGATCGGAATCCGGCCGGCCGCCGCCACCGCGTCCACGTGCAGCAGGATGCCTTCCCGCCGTGTCATCGCGCCGATTTCGGCGATGGGCTGAATCGTGCCGATTTCGCCGCTGGCCGCCTGAATGGAAACCAGGCAGGTCTGCTCATTCAAATGCAAGTGGATCTCGGCGGGATCCACCCGGCCGTGCCGGTCGACGGGCAGCACGATCGTGCGGAATCCTCGCGCCTCAAGCGATTGGCACGCGGCCGTCACCGAGGGATGCTCCACGGCGGAAATAATAATATGACGGCGGCCCGAACGGCGGGCGGCCAGGGCGAGCGCAATGCCTTTGACGGCGAGATTGTTGGATTCGCTTCCCGAGGCGGTGAAAATGATTTCGCGGGGATCGGCCTCGATCAGCGCGGCCACATCGGCCCGCGCCTCCTCGATGGCGGCTTTGGGCCGGTCGCCGGCCGCGTGCAGGGACATCGGATTGCCCCAGCCCTCGGCGAGGAACGGCTGCATCGCCGCCACCGCCTCGGGCCGCAACGGCATCGCGCTGACGGCGTCCAGATAGATCATGTGTTTCATAATTCATTTTAGCAGAGCATTATCGCCGTCGACAACCGGATGGGTTGGCATTGACAAGGGTTTCGCGGCGGTGATAGCGTGAACCGCAAGGAGGGCGACCGATGGGAAAAGTGATGGCGTTCCTGAACAGCCAGACCTATGCGTTGCTGCGGATCGTGACGGGCTTTCTCTTCCTGTGGCACGGCACGCAAAAATTGTTCGGGTTTCCGATTCCCGCGCGCGAAGGAACGCCGGATTTCATCACCTACATCGCCGGTCCCATCGAATTGATCGGCGGCTCGCTCGTCATGGTCGGTCTCTTCACCCGCCCGGCGGCGTTCCTGTGCAGCGGCCTGATGGCGTTCGCCTACTGGATGGCCCACGGCACCAAGGCGCTGTTTCCGATTCAAAACCAGGGCGAGCTGGCGGCGCTCTATGCTTTTGTCTTCCTGTTTATTTCCACGCAGGGCAGCGGCATGACCAGCCTCGACTCGCTCCGGGGAAAATAAACCGGAATCCATCGTGGCGGCCGACGCCAAACATAAATTGGGCCTGATGCTCTCCACCCCGCCGGACCATCCCAACCTGCCGGTGCTCGACGGCCTGGCCCGCGCGGCGCTGGAACGGGGCGACGGCGTCTACCTCTATCTGATCGACGAGGGCGTCAGGTCGCTGGGCGACGCGCGCATCCAGGCGCTGGCCCGTTCAGGCGCCAGGCTCTTTGCCTGCGCCTACGGCGCGCACAAGCACGGCCTGCCGGCGACCGACCCCGCGGCCACCTGGTGCGGGCTGGTCGTGCTGAACGACCTGATCGACGGCTGCGACCGTTTTCTCGCCTTCAATTAGCGCCGCGCATGCCCGCTCTTCCCACGGTGCTCATGCTCATCACGGGCGATCCGCGCGAAAGCCACCGCCCGGCCGAGGCGTTGCGGATCGCGCTGGGGCTCGACAGCGGCGGCAAGGGGCGGATGACGATCCTCCTGCGCGGGCCCGCGGCGCGCCTGCTGACCGACGAGGTGGACGAGGCGGTGGACGGCGAGGAGCTGGCCGAGCATTACCTGCCCGTGTTCCAGGAGTGGGACACGACCTTTCTCGTCGACCCGCCGGCGGCGGCCCACCTGGAGAAGAAGACGACCGAATTCCGCTA
>JBFMAJ010000211.1:0-3645 GCA_040755775.1 Nitrospirota bacterium | reverse complement strand
CGTGCAGCTTGATCCAGAGGTAGCGGTCCAGCCGTTGCGGCGTCTCCCCCGCGCTGACCGTGAGCCGCTGCGGCTCGCCGCCGCTCATGCCTTCGGGGGCGCCGGCGCCAGCCAGGCGGCGATGAGCAGCACGGTGACGCCGATCGTAATGGAGGAGTCGGCGACGTTGAAGGCGGGCCAGTGGTAGCGGCCGACGTAGAAATCGAGAAAGTCGATCACCTCGCCGTAGCGGACCCGGTCGATCAGATTGCCGATCGCGCCCGCCAGCACCAGGGCCAGGCCGGCGCGGGTCCATCGGTTATGGCGATGGTTGTAGTTGCCGGCGGCGGCCGCACGCCGGTCTTCCTGGATCGATTTGACGAAAAAGTAGCCGATCACGAGAATGGCGACGGCCGTGATCGTCAGAAAGAAGATGGCGCGGAAGGCGGGATCGGCGCCGACAAAGAGGCCGAAGGCGGCGCCGGGGTTGCGGATGTAGGTGAGGCTGAAGAAGGCGGGGATGATCGGGATCGACTCGTGCAGCATCATCCGCTCCTGCACCAGCGCCTTGGTGAACTGATCCAGCAGGACGATGGCGCCGCTCGCCGCGGCATAGAGGCTGTAACGCTCGGTCACGCCAAGTCTCTCACGACCGCGGCGCAACGCTGGCACAGCTCGGGATGGTCCGCCGCCGCCCCGACCGCCGGATCATATCTCCAGCACCGAACGCATTTGCGGCCGGGCGCTTTGGCGACGCGCACGGCGCGCGTGCCGTCGAGTGATGGCCGCAGGACGACCTGCGAGACGATGAAAAATGACGGCAGCATCGCCTCATGCGATTGCAGCCGCGCCAGCGTCGGCTGATCCACCGTCAATTCCACCGCCGCATCAAGCGAGCCGCCGATTGTTTTGCTCTGACGGGCAGCCTCCAGCGCCTTGGCCACTTCCTCCCGGATCGCCATGAGCGGCCCCCACTTGTCCGCCCAGGAAGGATCGGGCTCGAGCAACGCGACGTCGGAGAATCGTGCCAGCAGCGCGCTTTCGCGCCCGTTTTGCGGCCGCCAGGCGTCGGGCATCGCCTGCCAGACCTCGTCGGCGGTAAACGACAGCACCGGCGCCATCAGCCGGATGATCGCCTGGAGCAGGTCGTAGAGCACGGTCTGGGCGGCCCGGCGGCTGCGCGAGCGGCGGCCGTCGCAGTAGAGGCGGTCTTTCAAAATGTCGAAATAGAGGGCGCTCAGCTCGGCCGCGCAGAAATGGTTCAGCGTGTGCAGGACGAGGTGAAACTCGTATTGCCGGTAGGCGTCGCCAACCCGCGCCATGACTTCCTGCAACCGGTGCAGCGCCCAGCGGTCGATCTCGTCCATCTGATCGGGCGTCACCCGGTCGGCCGCCGGATCAAAATCGGCCAGGTTGCCCAGCAGATAGCGGCAGGTGTTGCGGATCTTCCGGTAGGTCTCAACCAATTGTTCCAGAATCTGCGGCGAGATCCGAACGTCCTCTCGATAATCGGCCGCCGCCACCCAGAGGCGCAGAATTTCGGCGCCGTGCCGCTCGATCACCTCCTGGGGCGCGACGACGTTGCCGGCCGATTTGGACATTTTCCTGCCCTCGCCGTCCACGACGAAGCCGTGCGTAAGCACGGCCTGATAGGGCGCCCGCCCGTCGGTTTGCAGCGCGGCCAGCAGCGAGCTGTGAAACCAGCCCCGGTGCTGGTCGGAGCCTTCCAGATACAGATCCGCCGGCCAGCCGCCGGCGGCCGACAGTTCCGGCCGCCGCTTCAGCACGGCCGCATGGCTGACGCCCGATTCAAACCAGACGTCGAGAATGTCCATCTCCTTGTCGAACTGCCGTTCATTGCAGCAGGCGTAGCCCGGCGGCAGCAGCGCCTCGGCCTCTTTGGTAAACCAGAGGTCCGATCCCTCCGGCGACTGCTCGACCAGACCGGCGACGTGCTCGATGAGTGCTTGATCGGAGTGGACCCGCTGGCACCGGCGGCAGCGGAAGGCGACGATCGGCACGCCCCAGGCCCGCTGCCGGGAGATGCACCAGTCGGGGCGGTTCTGCACCATGCCATGAATGCGGTCGCGCCCCCAAGCCGGAATCCAAGTGGTCTGGTCGATTTCCTTCAGCGCGCGCTGGCGCAGGTGGTTCTTCATCATTGAGATGAACCATTGATCCGTGGCGCGGAAGATGACCGGACTTTTGCAGCGCCAGCAATGGGGATAGGAGTGGGCCAGCGATTCTTCCTTCAGGAGCATGTTGCGCTCCTTGAGGAGCGCGATGATGGCCGGGTTGGCCTTGAAGACATGCTGGCCGGCGAACGGGCCGGCCTCGGGCGTAAAGTTCCCCTGATGATCAACGGGCGCATAGACCGGCAGGCCGTACTTCAGCCCCACCTCGTAGTCTTCCTGGCCGTGGCCCGGCGCAGTGTGAACGCAGCCGGTGCCTTGATCCAGCGTGACATGCTCGCCGACAATGAGCGGCACGTCCCGATCGATCCACGGATGGCGGCAGATCACGCCTTCCAATTCCTGGCCGGTCCATGAACCATCCAAAATTTTATAGTCGTGATCAGCGTAGCCGAAGGCCTTCATGCAGGGCGCGACGAGATTTTGCGCAATGATCAGTTCGCCCGCCGGCGTTTGAACGCGGCGATACTGAAACATGGGGTGAAGCGTGATGGCCTGGTTGGCAACGAGTGTCCAGGGGGTAGTCGTCCAGATGACAACGAACGTTCCGGCGAGGCCGTCCCGCCCCTTCGGGTTTTTTACGGGAAATTTCACATAAATCGACGGCGAGGTGTCGTCTTCATATTCCACCTCGGCTTCAGCCAGCGCCGTCTCGTCCTGCCAGCACCAGAGCACCGGCTTTTTGGCCTTGTAGACGCCGCCCGCCGCCGCGCACTTGCCCAACTCTCGGATGATCGCCGCCTCGTAGCCGGGCTCCATCGTCAGATAGGGATGAGCCCAGTCGCCCAGGCAGCCCAGCCGCTGAAATTCCTCCCGCTGGATCGCCATGAACTTGGCCGCGTAGGCACGGCAGCGGCGGCGGATCTCCCCTTTGTCCAATGAGCGTGCCTGCGGGCCGGCCTCCTTCATCACCTGATGCTCGATTGGTAGGCCGTGGCAGTCCCAGCCCGGCACAAAGGGCGTAAAGCGCCCTTCCAGAATTTTTGATTTAATGACGATGTCCTTGAGGATTTTGTTGAGCGCGTGGCCGATGTGAATGCGGCCGTTCGAGTAGGGCGGGCCGTCGTGCAGGACGAAGGCGGGCGCGCCCTTGCGCGCCTCCATCGTCTTGGCATAGAGCCCCATCTGTTCCCACGCCGCCAATTGCTGCGGCTCCCGCCGGGCCAGATCGGCCTTCATGGGGAAGGCGGTTTTGGGGAGCTGAATGGTGGATTTGTAATCCATTAGATCGAAAATAGTAACATCCTTTATTGATAATTGACAGTCCCGGTAAGTGAACTGGGTAGTGAACAGTTTGATTCTTTTATGAAGGTATTTGTGGTTTTTCAGATTGGAAAAATCTTTCAAGATATGGATTCAACGAATCTGCGGGATTTTCGGCGACAACTCTTTTAATCATGCCAGCGACTTCATGAGTCATGTTAATAGGATAAATATGCATGGATGGATGTTCCCTACGATAAATGCGAAACAC
>JBFMAJ010000210.1:0-3682 GCA_040755775.1 Nitrospirota bacterium | reverse complement strand
CGCCACGCTTCTTTTTCGACGACTGTCCTCTGACGCGGGCGGATTGCTGTTTTCTCGCATACCATACGATGGATACCACGCCGACGGCGGCGCCCGCCAGCACCGCCGGCCAGATCCAGGGCGCCTGGCCGTTTTCCCGCCGCGCCGGCGCCGGTGCGGGCACGGATCCAAAATTCACTTCAACATGCCGTTCTGTCGTTTTATCCTGCGCGTTGAATTGCGCGGTGATCCGTTTGATGTCGTCTCCGGCCGTCACCGTGATCGGCTCGCCAAGGTCGGCGTCATGCAGATGGAGCACCGCTTCGTAATAGCCTCGGCGGTCCGTAAACGCCGTCGTCCCTTCACCCAATCGTGTGGCGCTGATGATGACCCTGGCGTCGGCGACCGGTTGTCCTTGGGCGTCCCTGACGTAGCCTGAAATTTTATAGCGATGATCCACATCGTGCATCCCCCACGCCGCCGCGCTCAGGAGGACGCTCCACCATGCCACCGCCCAACTCACTGCAATGAATGTCAAAGACCGGAGCCGCATGATCGTTCCGCCCGACTTTCCGTCGAAAGGCCACCACTTATAGCATAGGGTGCCTGGAATGTCAATCACTCCCGGGCGCCTCGCGCGCCTCGCCGCGCGGCGAATCGGACGCCGAATGCTGGAGCTGCGCCAACCGTTCTTCCAAGTCGGCGATCCGCGCGAGCAACTCCTCGCGTTGGGCCGTCATCGTCCGCAGCCGCTCCGTCAACCCTTCGATGGACAGGTTCTGATCGGCCGTCGTCGCTTCCAGCTCGGCAATGCGCGACTGAAGCGCCCGGTTGGCGGACTGCGCGTCGGCCAAGGCGGCCTGAAGCTCGGCCATTCCGGCGCGCTGGCTCGCCAGCGTCGATTCCGTTTGTTCGACAAGCGACCGAAGTTGATCGCGCTCCGCCGCCACGCGGGCGTGCGAGCCGGCGCTGACGCAGGCCGGGGCCGCCGCGCACAGCGCCGCCACGGCGCAGAGATGGAGCGTCGTCACGATCTTCACGGAACTGTACCGTACCATGAACGGGCCGCGTTTGGACAGCCCGAACGGAATCTGCGGCCTGTGCGGAGCGAGGGCGGGAATCAGGTCGCTTCGGTGAGCGCCCGTTGATTAAACTCTTCGGACAGTGCAAGGATTCGATTTGCGTAGACCAGCGGCAGCGGCTCGCAGGCATCGAGCCACTCGGCCACCCGGGTGGGGCCGTAGTTGTACGCCGTCAACGCAATCTTCAGATCGCCGAATTGCCGGTGCAGATAGGCCAGATAGCGGAGCCCCAGTTTAATATTGATCAATGGATTATAGAGCGTTTCTTCGCCGCGCCAGTCGACATCCCCGTGCACGGGAAGCCAGCCGACGGGAGACTGCTTGACCATCGCTTCGGCGGTCATGGGTAACAGCTGCATCAGTCCGACCGCGCCCTGATGGGATCGCGACCAATTGAAGGCCGAACTTTCGGTGGCGATCAAGGCCACGACCAATGACGGGTCAAACCCGTGAGCCAGGCTTTCGCGGTAGAGCGCCTTGGCCAATTGGCGTTTCTGGAGGGGTGACAGGCCCGTTCGATAATCGGCCAGCCAGCGATGCACCACATCGGCTCCACGTCGCTCATCGCGGTGCCAGGCCACCGGAATCAACGACGCGGGAGTCGACCGGCTGGAACCTGGAGCGGCCTGCTCGGGCAAACCGCCCGACGATCGAACCGGGTGAGCTTCAACACGTTCGGCCGGCTCCCCCGTAATCAGGCCCTCCCGGGGATCGGCGGCCATCAGCAGCACGGCAAATCCGGCCCAGCTCCACAGAATAATATTCTTCTGTGTTATGAAGCACTTGCCTGTGACTTGCTTTTCGCGCTCCATGCCTCCCATGCCCCCCGGTGTTCGGCGTTCGCTACGAAACGACTGTATCCTACAGAAACCTCCGACCTCTTGTCAACCGCCGTTTTCAACGGCCCCCTTGGAAGGGGGGGTATCTGAGCCGGCCGCAAGGCGCTCCAGCGCGACGGCGGCAGGCAGCCGGTCGATCAGAACCGCTTGCGTGATGTAGCTTTCCGGCTCCTCCCCCCGGCGGATATAGAGCAACTCGCCTTCGGCCTTTCCCAGTCGTAGAACGGCGGATGATGACGCTGGCCATTCTCCGCTTGACAGGGTGATGACGGTGGCGGCGCCATTGAGCCCCAATCCCGGCCATGCCGTCCGGGTCTGTCCGGCGATCTTTTCGATTTTCGCCGCATCCAGCGCTTTGAGAAAGGCCTCGACCTGCTCGTTGCCGGCGGGGGTGAGCGGCCGCTCGTTCCAGCGCCATTCATGCTCGTGTTGCCTGAGGAGCCGGTAGGATCCCGCGGGGCCGGCCACATCGATCCGGTCAACGGCTTCCGGTCTGAGAGAGGTCAGCCGCTTGTCCCGCAGATCAAACACCGTCTTGTCGAACTGCAACACCGCTTGGCGGTCAATTTGGTACAGGGGGGCATCCGGCGTGGTCGCCGCATAGGCCGCCTCTTCTCCAAAGGGCAGATAGAATTTGACGTGGGCCGCCGCGCGGCCGTCCCGCTCAAGCGTCACTTCCGTGCGGGGCTTCACGGGACCCGCCAATTTCGCCGATCGGCCCTCGTCAAAAATGGCCGTTGCGCGCAGGCCGACAAGCTGCCTGAGGAGCGCGTCAACCGCCTCCCCGTCCGCGTCGGCCCGCACGGGCGCGGTCAGCGCCCAACCACCGGCCTCGGGCGAGTCGGCCGGACCACGCGGCCGGCGCGCAAGCGTGATCGTCGGCCCCCGGCCCGCCTGTCGAAGCTCGATGGTCGAAACCTCGGAGGCTGACACGTCGAGGACCTCCTTTTTTCTCAGGTCGAACGGCGTCTTCTCGGCCGCCTCTTTGACCCACGACGGAACGAGCAGCACCGGCGGCGGAAGGGCTGCGTCCGCGCGCGGAGCCGCGCCGTCGGATGCCGTGGGGGCCGGCTCCTGAGCGGCCGCAAACACCCGCGCATACGCCGACGTGCCGGCGGGATTGTTGTCGCCGAACTCGATCCGGTGCTCCGCGCCGTCGACGGTCAACTCCACAATCGGATCGGCGGGCTCCAGGCCGAACGAGGCGAGCTCATGAGGGGCGGCCTCTTCAAGGACCCGCTCGCGCCGGGCTTCCGTCACGCGGGCCAGGAGCGTGTCGATCTCTACGCGATCGGCCGGAGCCGTCACCGGCTGGATGAGCCGCCACGGGCCGGCCGGATCCTTTTCGAGTCGAATGGTCGCCGGACCGTTGACGAGCGTCACGGCGGTGACGCGGGCCGGATCGACGGCCAGCAGCTTCTCCGACTGGCCTGAAGCCGCGCGATCGGCTTGCTCGCGCGGCAGATCGACCAGCCACAAGTAGGCCGCCAACCCCGACAAGGCCAACAGCAGGAGGAAGAAGCCGCCCCAGCGGCCCGTCGTTCTGCTCAGACCTCCGGCCATGATCACTCCGGGAGCGGCGGCGCGCTCACAGCCGCCGGCGCCCTTGCCCCGCGCCGCTCCCGAAGAGCAGCGCGGCCGCGGGCAAGAGCACCGTCGAAATAAGCATCAGGGTCGTTTCCTGATCGGTGTCGAGAATCAATGGATCGGTCCTGGCCTCCTTGGGGCGGATGGCAATGGTCTCTTCCTCTTCGGCCAGCCAATTCACCGCGTTCAAGAACA
>JBFMAJ010000209.1:0-3704 GCA_040755775.1 Nitrospirota bacterium | reverse complement strand
CTCCCAGACCATCCGCACGGCGATCGGCCGGATGGCGGGGCCGGACAACCCGCCGACCGCCGCGCTCAGCTTGGGCCGCTGCGTGTCGACGTCAATCGCCATGGCCCGGATCGTATTAATGAGGGACAGCGCGTCGGCGCCCTGCGCCTCGCAGGCCCGCGCGAAGGGGACGATGTCGGCGACGTTTGGCGAAAGTTTCACGATCAACGGCAGCGGCGTGGCGTGCCGGACCTGGCCGACGAGCGCGGTCATCGCCTCCAGATCGGCCCCGAAGCTCAATCCTCCCCGTTTGGTGTTGGGACAGGAAACATTCAGCTCCAGCGCGTGCACGCCGTCGGCGCCGCTGAGTGCTCTGGCTAATTCGATATATTCTTCAGTGGTTTCGCCAAAAATGTTCACGATGACCTTGATGGCATGACGGCGCAGAAATGGCAGCTTGTCGGCCAGAAACGCCTTCAGGCCGACATTGTGCAGGCCGATCGCGTTCAGCAGGCCGCTTGGGGTTTCGCAGAGCCGGGGCGGAGGATGGCCGGGGCGCGGCTGCAGGGAGAGCCCCTTGACCACGATCGCCCCGATCCGGCCGAGATCGTATAACCGGCCGTATTCTTCGCCGTAGGCCACCGTGCCGGAGGCCAAAATAATGGGGTTCGTCAACTCCAGCTTGCCGAGCGTCACGGCCAGCAAGGGTTTCATTTGAGAAGCCCGGCGATTTGCAGGCGCAACCGGACAATGCGCACCAGCGCGGGCCAGCGCCAGGGCCTCAGGAGCACCGCCCAGCCGAAGCCGAAGAGCGGGCGCGTCAACCAGGATCGGTAGGATTCGAGCCAGCGATTGTTGACGCCGACCCGGCGGCTGCCCAGCAGCAGATGCGCACCGAGCCGCCAGTAATGAATGAGCCGCACTCGGGTCATCGGATTCGCCGGGGATTCGCCGGGGATTCGCCGGGGATTCGCCGGGTCAGAGGAATTTGATCTCGATGATTTCGTAGACGATCTGCCGGGCGGGCGTCTGCACTTCCACCACGTCGCCGGCCCGCCGGCCGATCAGGGCCCGCCCCACCGGCGATTGCACCGAGATTTTGCCGTTCTGCAGATCGCTCTCGTCCTGGCCGACCAGCCGGTAGGTTTTATGCGCGCCCGCGTTGATGTCCTTGATGACGACGGTCACCCCGAAGACGACCGTCTCCGTGGAGAGGCCGGCCGTGTCGATCACCTGCGCGCTGGCCAGCTTGGCCTCAATTTCCGTGATCCGCCCTTCGATGAAGGACTGGCGCTCCTTGGCCGCCGAATATTCGGCGTTCTCGCTCAGATCGCCGTGCGCCCGCGCTTCCGCGATGGCGATGATCACCTTGGGCCGCTCTTCTTTTTTGAGCCGGTCGAGCTCCTTGCGCAGTTGATTATAGCCTTCCTTGGTCATCGGGTGCTTCATGGCGTTTCCTCGCGGTGCGCTTCGGCGGGCCCATCGGCGCGGCCTTCGCTGTTTCGATGATAATCCTGGAGGGCGGCGACAGTAAAGCCCTGGTGCTGCAGCGCGTCGATGGCGGTGACGGCGGCGCGGGCCCCCGCCAGGGTGGTGTAGTAGGGAATCCCCTCCTCCAGCGCGGTCCGCCGGATCGAGTAGGAATCGATCTGCGATTGCTTGTCGCCGACGGTGTTCATCACGAGGGCGATCTCGCCGTTTTTCAGGTGATCCACGACGTGCGGCCGCCCCTCCTGCACCTTGTTCACCGGCCGCACGGCGATGCCCGCCTGCTGCAGCATGTCGGCGGTGCCCCTCGTGGCGCACAGAGTAAACCCCATGGCGGCCAGCGTGGTGGCCACGGGCGCGAGGCCCGGCTTGTCGGCGTCGCGCACGCTCAAGAAGACCTGGCCCTTGCGCGGCAACTGCCCCCCGGCGCCCGCCTGCGCCTTGGCGAAGGCGACGCCGAAGGCCTTGTCGATGCCCATCACCTCGCCCGTCGATTTCATCTCCGGCCCCAGGATCGTGTCCACGCCGGGAAAGCGGTTGAAGGGAAAGACCGCTTCCTTGACGGCCGTGTAGCGCAGCCTCCGCTCCTCAAGCAACCCGAGTTCCTTCAGCGATGCGCCCAGCATCACCTTCATGGCGATTTTGGCCAACGGACGGCCGATCGCCTTGCTGACGAAGGGCACCGTGCGCGAGGCCCGCGGATTCACCTCCAGCACGTAGAGCTCGCCGTGGCGGACGGCGAACTGAATGTTCATCAGGCCGACGACGCCCAATTCCAGCGCGAGCAGCCGGGTCTGCGCCTTGATCTGCTCGATGATGGCCTGGGGCAACGAATGGGGCGGCAGCACGCAGGCGCTGTCGCCCGAATGCACGCCGGCCTCCTCGATGTGCTCCATGATGCCGGCGACGAACAGGTCGTGCCCGTCGGAGACGGCGTCCACGTCCACCTCGATGGCGTCGTTCAGATATTTGTCGATCAGCACCGGATGCTGGGGGGAGACCTTCACCGCCCGGCCCATGTACGAAATCAGCCCCCGCTCGTCGAAGACGATCTCCATCGCCCGGCCGCCCAGCACGTAGGAGGGGCGGACCATGACCGGGAAGCCCAGCCGCTTGGCGATCTCCTGCGCCTCCTTCGCCGAACGGGCCGTCCCGCTTTCCGGCTGGCGCAGGGCCAGCGTGTTGATGAGCGCGTTGAACCGTTCCCGATCCTCGGCGCGGTCGATGGCGTCCGGCGAGGTGCCGAGAATCTTCACCCCCTCCTTCTCCAGGGGCAGGGCCAGCTTCAACGGCGTCTGGCCGCCGAACTGGACGACGACGCCGTCGGGCCGCTCGGTCCGGATGATCTCGAGGACGTCCTCTTGCGTCAGCGGCTCGAAATAGAGCCGGTCGGAGGTGTCGTAGTCGGTGCTGACCGTCTCCGGATTGCAATTGACCATGATCGCTTCGTAGCCGCTTTCCTTCAGGGCGAAGGAGGCGTGCACGCAGCAGTAGTCGAACTCGATCCCCTGCCCGATCCGGTTCGGCCCGCTGCCCAGCACGATCACTTTTTTCCGGGTGGTCGGCCGCGCCTCGTCCTCCTGCTCGTAGGTCGAGTAGAGATAGGGCGTCTGCGCCTCGAATTCGGCCCCGCAGGTGTCGACCCGTTTGTAGACCGGCCGGATCCTCTGTTCCTCGCGGGCCCGGCGCACGACCGCCTCGGTGGTCTCCAGCATGTCGGCCAGACGGCGGTCAGAAAAACCCATCCCCTTGGTGCGCGCCAGCAACTGCCGGCTTTCGTCGGAGCCGGCGAGCAGCTCCGCGCCCTTGGATTGGATCAGCACTTCGTGCTCGATCAGCTCGGCGATCTGGTCGACGAACCAGGCGTCAATCTTCGTGAGCTCGACGATCTCTTCAATATTCATTCCCAAGCGCAGCGCGTCGGCGATCGCCCAGAGGCGGTCCGGCCCCGCCGTTTGCAGCTTGCCGCGGAGCTGGTCGACGTCGGTCGTGCCCTCCTGCCCGCGGGGCAAACGTCGCCGCCACAAAGGATCAAGACCGGAACGGTCAATCTCCAGCGACCGTACCGCCTTCTGCAGCGCCTCCTTGAAGGTGCGGCCGATCGCCATCGCCTCGCCGACCGACTTCATCTGCGTCGTCAGCGTCGGGTCGGCGTCGGGGAACTTCTCGAAGTTGAAGCGCGGCACCTTGACGACGACGTAGTCGATGGTCGGCTCGAAGCAGGCCGGCGTCTCGCG
>JBFMAJ010000208.1:0-3723 GCA_040755775.1 Nitrospirota bacterium | reverse complement strand
ATCCCCAGCTCCTGCGCCCGGATCAGGGCCCGCAACGATTCTTCGTCATCCGTCGGTCCCCACCAACTGCGGCCGATGCCCCAGGCGCCGAAACCGATTTCCGACACCCGCAGCCCGGTGTTGCCCAACATGCGTTGCATCATCGCGACGGCTCCCCCGTGTGGTCGGGCCACGATATCAAACCGCCGGGCAAAAGACAATCGGAACCCGGCGCCAGAAATCCGTCGCCCCGCCGCTCCCCACGCCAATTTTTCGGCAGCCGATCCGGCGGGAAGCGCCTTCCATCGCGCAGCGTCATGGCGCGGTTCTTGCTTGTCAGGTCCTCATGAACCACGGCCTCCGGCGGCCGCCGTTGAACTTGCGCGGCGGCCGTGCTACCATTCCACGACGATCTTTGCCCCCATCGGCCCGCACCGCCCAGATGCCCTCGACCAGCCGATTCTTCATGCTCATTGCCGCGGTCGCGCTGCGCGCCGCCCTGCTCGGATGGGGGATCTGGGGATGGGGAGGCCGGACGGACGCGGCGCTGGCGTCCCTTGCCGAGGAAGCGGATCTGTCCCGATCGATCGACGGAGAAATGTTCGAGGACGACAGTCACGCCGCGCATGACGAGTTGGGCGAGCGAGACGATCGTGAGCGGTTCGAGCGCGACCACGAATTTGACGGCGAGCACGAGGCGTCCGAGGACGAGCACGACGGGGGGGAGCATGAGGGCGGCCCCGACGACAGCGGCGACAGCGGCGGCGACGATTGATTCGCGCCGTTCGAACAGGCCTGCTGCTGGCGGCGATCGCCGCGCCGTTGGCCGCCGAGGCCGCCGGCGGGCCGCTCCACCTTGAGGCCGGCGCCGACCTCAAATACGATGATTTGGCCATCTACGTCATCAATCCGGCGACCGGCCGGGTCGCCACGAAGGGCGACGTCATCGCGGAGCCCTTCGTGACTCTGAGCTACACGACGCCCGGCCGCCTTCCCACCAAATGGCTCATCGACATCACGGCCGACTTCTATGCCCGCCACTCGATCCTGAACTATCAGACGATCCGGCTGCTGATGAAACAGTCCCTGACGCCGGCCGCCTCCCTCGCCGTCAAATACACGCTGATCCCGGAGATCTTTTTCGGCGACGACGTCATGGGCCCCGGCCTGCCCGTCGGCGACCAGACCTATCAGGTCCACGTGCTGCAGGCGACGGCGGACCGCGACTTCGGGCCGGGTCTCAATGCGGCGCTGACGGGCAAGTACGCCATCCGGGACGCCGAGTCCGCGTTCGAGTACCGCGATGTCACCGTGTGGGGTGCGGCGGCGGACGCCGTCTGGCGGCCGGCGCCGCGGACGAAGGTGACCGTCGGGGCGGCGTACGAGCACGACGCGGCGAAGGGCGGCCGGAATTTTTTCAGTGGAAGGCCCGACGACGCCACCTATGACCAGTACACGGCCTTCGTCGCCCTGGCGCGATCGTTCGGCAAGACCTGGCAAGCCACGGGACGTTACCGCCATCGCTGGCGCCTCTACGCGACCGACCTGGCCGGGGACGTCCTCCACCACGGCCGGACGGATCGGACCGACAGCTTCCTCATCGAGGCCGTGTACCGGCTGACCGATTCGGTTCACGTCAAGGCCGGCTATGAGAGCATCTGGCGCGACTCCACCAGATCGTATGCCCGCTATCATGAAAACATCTCCACCCTCGGCGTCAACTATCGCTTCTGAGCGGCCGCCGGAGGCGGCCGCCGCGCTTCAGGCGCCGGAGTCCCCGCTTCGGCGCGGGCGCCTGCTCTGGCGCGTGCTCTCGTTGTTCATTCCCCTCCTGGCCGCCATTTTTGCCGTCAGCGGCTGGCTCTTTTTCCGCTCCACCGAGCAGGCCCTCGACGCCGAGCTGAGCACGCGGTTGACCAGCATCGCCGGAATGGTGGCCTCCACGATCAATCCGCGCTTCGTCTCGAGCATCCGGCCCGGCGACGAGGGCTCCTCGCTCTACCGGCTGCTGATCGGGGAGCTCAACCGGATCAAGACCGCCGTCGGCGCCAAGGACATTTTCATCTTCGACCAGCGCAACCGCGTGCTCCTGGACGCCGACGAGGAAATGCCGATCGGCCAGGAATATCTGCTCCTGAAGCTGGATCAGCGCGAGTTGGAATCGGTCTGGGAGGGCCGGGCCGCCGCCTCCACGTTGTACCAGGGAAGCGACGGCAAGCTGTACAAATCGGGCTACGCGCCCCTGGCCGACGCCGGCGGCGCCGTCATCGCCGCCGTGGGGGTGGAGGCCGGGGCGGAATTCCTGGACGTCATCGCCACGGCCCGGGGACAGACGCTGGCCATCGCGCTCCTGGGCGCCCTGCTGGCCGTGGCCGCCAGCGTGCTGCTGGCCCGCTCGATCGTCACGCCGCTGCATTCCCTGATCAGCGCGGTGGAATCGGTGGGCCGGCACGGGGCCTATCCCACGGTGCCGATCGGGCGGTCGGACGAAATCGGCTACTTGAGCGAGCGGTTCAACGCCATGGTGAGCAGCCTGGCCGAGAAGGACCGCCTGCTGCGGCACATGTATCGGCGCGAAAAGGACCGGGCCGACGTGCTGCAGGACGAGGTCCGCATCAAGGAGCGCCTGGCCGCCTTGGGCGAGCTGTCGGCCGGCATCGCCCACGAGATCCGCAATCCACTGGCGGCCATCACGGGGTTCACCGAGCTGCTGGAACGGCGCGTCGAAGACGCCGCGTCCCGCGAATTGGCGCGTGAAATCCTGCAGGAGGCGACCCATCTGAACCGGATCGTCACCCAATTTCTCGCGTTCGCCCGCGAACCGCAGCTCGCGCTGGCGCCCGTCGACGCCGCAGCGGTGACCCGCGCCGTGATCGACACGGCCCTGCCGAAAGGCGACCGCCCCGACATCCGCCTCCGGACCGAGTTTCCCGAGGCCCCGCCGCCCGTGCCCGCCGACGCCGATCTGCTGCGCCAGGCCCTGGTGAATCTGATCCAAAATGCCGTCGAGGCGATGCCCGCCGGCGGTGAGTTGGCCGTGCGGATGGAGGCCGCATCGCCCTGGCTGTCGATTGCGATTTCGGACACGGGCGAGGGCATCGACCCGGCCTACCGCGGCCGCCTGTTCCATCCCTTCTTCACCACCAAGAAGGGCGGGACCGGCCTGGGTCTGGCCATCACGCACCGGATCATTCAGGCCCACGGCGGCGCCATCGACGTCGAGAGCCGGCCCGGCCGCGGCAGTTGCTTCACGGTCCGGCTGCCGATGACGGAGGCGGCCGCATGATCCGCCTGCTGATCGTCGAGGACAAGGCCAGCATGGCCCGAATGCTGGACCGGCTCTTTGCGGCCAGAGGGTATGACGTCACGGTGGCGTCGGACGGCGCCGAAGCGCTGGCCAAGATCCAATCGGCCGATTTTCACCTGGTCATCACCGATTTGAAAATGCCCAACGGCGACGGCCTGCAGGTGCTGCAGGCGGCCAAGGCCCGCTCGCCGCAGACCATCGTGCTGATGATGACGGCGTTCGGCACGATCGAGAACGCCGTCGAGGCGATGCGCCGGGGCGCCTTCGATTACCTGCTGAAGCCCTTCTCCATCTCCGAAATCGAGCTGAAGGTGGAAAAGGCGCTCGCGCAACAACGGCTGCAAGCCGAGAATGACTATTTGAAGGAGGCGGCCCAGACGCGGTGCGGGCGGTTGATCGGCTCCAGCGCCGCGATGCAGGACATTTACGGCTTCATT
>JBFMAJ010000207.1:0-3761 GCA_040755775.1 Nitrospirota bacterium | reverse complement strand
CGCAGGCCACCGTCGACGAAGTGCTCTCCTACAGCGACTACGAAGCCAAGGCTAAAAGCGAGCTGGGCGCCGCGCCGACGCTGATCCAAACGCTCTCGGTGCTGCTGCGCGAGCGCGGCCTGACGCGGCTGCTGGTTCCGGCCAATTTTCCCCTGCTCTACGCCGATGGGTTGCGGAAGGCGGGGTTTGCTCTGGAGCCCTTGCGCGACCCCTATTTTCCCGAGCGGCTCGTCAAGCGGCCGGATGAGATCGAGGCGATCACGGCCGCGCAGCGGGCCACCGAGGCCGCCGTCGACGACGCCATTCGCCTGATCGCCGACAGCCGGATCAAGAACGGGCTGCTCTACACGGCCAACGGCGACAACAAAGATGCGCCGCTCACGTCCGAGCGGATCAAGCAGGTGATCAACCTGAAGCTGATGGAGCTGGGATACGTCGCCCAGCACACGATCGTTGCCTGCGGCGAGCAGGCCTGCGATCCGCACAATGAAGGCAGCGGGCCATTGCAGGCCGACCAGCCGATCATCCTCGACGTCTTCCCTCGCTCGTCGAGCACTCGCTACTACGCCGACATGACGCGGACCGTCGTCAGGGGCCGCGCCAGCGACGGGCAAAAACAACTGTACGATCTGGTGCGCCAGGGGCAGGAGCTGGCGTTCGGGCAGATCAAATCGGGCGCCGACGGCCAGGCGATCCATGAGGCGATCATGCGGCTGTTCGAGCGAGCCGGCCGCCGCACGGGACCGATGAACGGCCGGATGCAGGGTTTTTTTCACGGCACGGGCCACGGCGTGGGGCTGGACATTCACGAGCCGCCGCGCATCAGCCGCACCGGCGCGCGGCTGGAGACGGGCCACGTGGTGACCGTGGAGCCGGGGCTCTATTATTCCGGCGTCGGCGCGGTCCGGCTGGAGGATCTGGTGGTCGTGACGGACGATGGCTGCATCAACTTGACTACGTTTCCGAAACAGTTGGAAGTCTAGACCGCCAGCTGGAGAAAATCGATAACATGGCAGGAAAGCGGGTCGCTGATTCGGCAGCGGAAATGCTTCAAGTCGTCCTTCCGAACGATACGAACCCGCTGGGCAACGCACTGGGCGGCACCGTGATGCACTGGATCGATCTGGTGGCGGCGATCACCGCCTACCGCCACAGCCGCCGGCCGGTGGTGACGGTTTCAATGGACCGGCTCGATTTCCGGGCGCCGATCCGCCTGGGGCATATCGTCCTGCTCAAGGCCCGGCTGCACTACGTGGGGCGGACGTCCATGGAAGTGGGCGTTGACGTCTTTGCGGAAGATCCAAACACCGGAGAGCAACAACAGACCAGCAGCGCGCTGGTGACCTACGTCGCGCTGAACAACGCCGGGCGTCCAACCCAGGTTCCGCCGTTGATCCTGACGACCGATGAGGAACGCGCCCAGTTCGAGGCGGCGCGCCGGCGGCGGCAAGGACGAGGACTCAGCGCGGCCACGCCCGGCGCATAACGGCATCGATTCAACAATGCGCATCACTTTTGCCATTCAGCGATGCGATCCCGAGACGGATCGCGAGCCCTACACGCAGGAATTCCGGCTGGACGTCCCCTGGCGCGGCACCACCGTGCTGGACGCGCTCTTCGACATCCGCCAAGAGATCGATCCCGCGCTCACCTTCCGCTACTCCTGCCGCAGCGCCATCTGCGGCTCCTGCGCCATGGTGATCAACGGCCGCCACACGCTGGCCTGCAAAACGCTGGTCGGCCCCGAGATCGAGCGGTATGGCCCGACGATTACGCTGAAACCCATGCAGAATCTCCCCGTGCTGAAGGATCTCGCCGTGCGGATGGAGCCGTTTTGGGACAAGGTCCGGGCCGTCACGCCCTGGGTCGTGACCGAGGGAGACGGGCAAGGGGTGCCGGCAACACAGCCGCCCTTGACCCGCCAAACCCGGGCCTGGCTGCACAACGTGGACGCCTGCATCATGTGCGGCGCCTGCGTCTCCACCTGCAACAGCATGGAGGCCTCGCCCGGCTTTCTCGGGCCGGCGGCGCTGGCCAAGGCCTACCGCTTTCTGGCCGACCCGCGCGATCGCGCGCGCTCCCGTCGGTTGCAGGCGCTGGTGCGGCCCGACGGCATCTGGGATTGCACGCGGTGCAATTTCTGTGTCGAAGTTTGCCCCAAGGACGTGAAGCCCATGGAAGCGATCGTGCGTTTGCGCCGGGCGGCCATCGAAGAGGGCCTGACCGACACGATCGCCGCCAGCCACATCACCAGCTTTGTGGACGTCGTCAAGGACGAAGGGCGGCTCAACGAGGGGCGCCTGCCGGCCCAGATGCTCTGGCGCCATCCGATCGAGCTGGCCAAAACGCTGCCCCTGGCGGCGCGGATGTTCGTGCGGGGCAAGGTGCCCTTCCCCTGGCATCCGCCGCTGCCGTCGATCCGGCAGATCCGGCGGCTCTTTGCCCACTGGATCAAACGCTCCACCTGGGCCAGTTGATGCGATACGCCTTTTATCCCGGCTGCGTGGCGCTGGGCGCCTGCCCGGAGCTCTATCAATCGACGATGAAGGTCGCGCAGCACTTCGGCCTCGAGCTGGTCGAGCTGCGCGAGGCCTCCTGCTGCGGCGCCGGCGTCGTCAAAGAAGCCTCGCCCGAGCTGGCCCTGTCGATCAACGCGCGCACGTTCGGGATGGCGCAGCAGCTCGGCTTGTCACTGATGACGATCTGCGGCACCTGCCAGGGGATCATGTGCTCGGCCAAAAAGGAGCTGGATGAAAAGCCGGCCGTCCGGGAAATGATCAACGCCTCGATCGAGGCGCCCGAGCAGCGCTACCGCGGCGGGCTCGAAATCAATCATCTCTTGTGGGTGATGCTGAAGGACCTCGGCCTGGGCCGGGTGAAGGCGGCCGTGGTCCGGCCGCTGACCGGCCTGCAGGTCGGCGCCTTTTACGGCTGCTACATTCTCCGGCCGTCGGCCGACGTCACGTTCGACGATCCGTTCCATCCCGCGTCGATGGAGGCCGTCATCGAGGCGCTGGGCGCCACGCCGATCGACTATGAGGGGCGGATCAAATGCTGCGGCTTTCCCATTCTGCTCGAGAAGGCCGAGATCGCCGCCCGGATGAGCGGCACGCAGTTGCTCGACGCGCAGAGCCACGGCGCCGATTGCCTGGTCACCCCCTGCCCGCTCTGCCACATGAGCCTGGACATCTATCAGAAACGCGCCGAGCAGGCGATGGGCCGATCGATCGGCCTGCCGATTCTCCATCTGCCCCAGTTGGTCGGCCTCGCGCTGGGGTATTCGGCCAAGGAGCTGGGACTGCCCCGCCACCTCGTGCCCGTCAAGACCGTGCTGCAAAAAATCGGTGCCGCCGATTGATCGATCTGGCCCTGCACGCCGTTGACGCCGCCACCGGCCTGGGCGCCGCCTATGCCGACGGCCGGCTGATCGCGGCGCGCGAGCAGAGCATCATCACCCGCAACGGCGAAGTCTCGACGCTGGCCGACGTGGAATCGACCGGCATCGGCGTCCGGGTGATCGTCAACGACGCGCGGGGGCGCGGCGCCTGGGGCTTCGCCGCCACGGCCGAATTGACCAAGCCCGCCATCGAAGCGGCCGCGCGCGAGGCGGTCGCCATCGCCCGCGCCAGCGCATTGGCGGCCGATGAGCGGATGCGCCTGGTCATGGCGCCGCAGCCGCCGGTCACGGCCGACTGGCGCTCGCCGGCGACGCGTGATCCGTTCGACGTCAGCCTTGATGAGAAAATCGGGCTGCTGATGGC
>JBFMAJ010000206.1:0-3769 GCA_040755775.1 Nitrospirota bacterium | reverse complement strand
ACCGGTGGTGCTGGCCGGCAACGGCGCCATCCGCAGCGGCGCGTCGGCCGCGCTCCGGCAATTTGCCGAGCGGTGGCGCATTCCGGTCGCCCACACCTTCATGGGCAAGGGCGCGCTGCCCGACAGCCATCCCCTCTCGCTGATGGCGGTCGGCCTCGTCGCGCGGGACTACATTGCGCTCGCCCTGGAGCGGGCCGACCTGGTGGTGACCGTCGGCTATGACCAGGTCGAGTATCCTCCCCGGTTCTGGAACCCCGACCGCGACAAGCAGATTATTCACATCGATCAGACGCCGGCCGAGGTGGACGCCGCCTATATCGTCGGCGTCGGGGTGCTGGGCGATCCGGCGCTGTCGCTGCAACTGCTGGCCGAGCGGGCCGAACCCGTGCGCCAGAACGGCCGAGCCGATCTGACGGCCGTTCGGGCGCCATTGTTGGAAGAGCTGGAGCTCGGCCGGAAATCGACCGCCTTTCCCCTGCTGCCCCAAACGATCGTGGCGCAGGTGCGCGAGGCGCTGGCGCCCGACGATCTCTTGGTGTGCGACGTGGGCGCCCACAAGGTGTGGATCGCGCGGCTCTATCCGACGGAGCGGCCCAACACCTGCCTGATCTCCAACGGCTTCGCCTCCATGGGCATCGGTGTCCCGGGCGCCGTGGCCGCCAAGCTGCTTTATCCGGAGCGGAAGGTGCTGGCCGTCACCGGCGACGGCGGCTTTTTGATGAATTCGCAGGAGCTGGAGACGGCCTGCCGCGTGGGCGCGCCGTTCGTGACGCTGATCTTCAACGACGGCGGCTATGGATTGATCCAGTGGAAGCAGGAGCGGCAGTTCCACCGCTCCACGTCGGTCGCCTTCGGCAATCCTGACTTTGTCGCCTACGCGGCCTCATTCGGCGCCAAAGGCTATCGTGTGCGGGCGGCGGGCGAATTGCTGCCGGCGCTACGGGAGGCGCTGGCCCAGCCGGTGCCGGCCGTGATCGATTGTCCCGTGGACTATCGCGAAAATCTCCGGCTGAGCGACCGGCTCAGCCGCCTGACCAGTCCATTCTGATGCGCCGGCGCGAGCCGCGGGCATGAGCCGCGGGCGAGGTTACGTCTTGCTGGCGGTCTTCGCGAAGAAGCCCGTGAAGACCCGTTCGGTCTTCCCGCTCCGGCACGCGGGGCATTGCACCGGTTCTTTGCCATGTTGGGTGAGCGATTGAAACACCGAGAATTGATGCGCGCAGTCGATGCATCGGTAATCGTATTGCGGCATGACGACCTCCCCGCAGGTGGGTTCACCAACGACCTAGCACAGCGCTTCCGGGCATGTCAAGCATGACGCCCTCCGCGTCCTCGCCGTTTCGCGCATTTTTGATTCTCTGCGCCATCGGGTTTCTGGCGTTTTTGAGCTATGATATGATCCGGTCGCCCGTGCTCCCGCTCTTTGCCGAGCAGTTGGGCGCCTCGCCACGGACCGTCGGCCTCATCGTGGCCGCCTCCACGTTGACCGGCGTCTGCATGAAGCTGCCGGTCGGCGTGCTGTCGGACCGGTTGGGCCGCCGGCTCTTTTTGGGCCTGGGGGTGGCCGTCTTCGCGCTCGCGCCGTGGCTCTATCTGGCGGTGGATGAGCTGTGGTCTCTGGCCCTGCTGAGATTCTTCCACGGCCTGGCCACGGCGATCTTCACGCCGGTCGCGCTCGCCGTGGTGGCCGATCTTTTCCCCTCGCGGCGGGGGGAAACGATCGGGTGGTATTCGGCGCTGCGCCAAAGCGGTACGCTCCTGGGCCGCATGGGCGGCGGGGCCTTGATCGATGCGGCCGGTTTTACGGCGGTCTTTTTCGCCTGCGGAAGCCTTGGCGGGTTCATCGTCGGATTGTTCATGCTCCTGGGAGCCCGTCGGAGCCCTGGGCTGGCGGGCCATGCGCCGGCCGTGGAAGAACGCATGGCCTGGTCGCAGCTCTGGGCGGGACTGGTGGAGATTGCGAGCCACGCCCGCATCGTGACGACGAGCCTCATGCAAGGGCTGCAGATGCTCGCCGACGGCGTGCTGATGGCGTTTCTTCCGCTCTACGGCCTGACGGTCGGCCTGACGCCGACCGAGGTGGGCGTGCTGTTCGGCTTGCAAGGCGTGGTGTCGATTCTGGCGCGGCCGATGATGGGGCGACTCTCGGATCGCGTGGGGCGTCCGCCGATGATCGTCGCCGGCCTGCTGGCCTGCGCGGCGGCGTTCGGGTTGCTGCCCTTCACGGCCTCGATGGGAACGATGCTGGCGCCCGCCGCGCTCTTCGGCTTCGGCGGCGCCGTGGTGGCCTCGGCCACGTCGGCCTATGTCGCCGACCTGGTGCACGCCCGATCGATGGGATCGGCCATGGGCGTCTTCGGCATGTTGATGGACGTCGGCCACGCGAGCGGGCCGCTGGTGGGCGGCCTGCTGATCGCGGCCGTTGGCTATCGGCCGGCCTTTGGGATTATCGCCGCCGTCCTGCTGATCGGCACCGGATGGTTTCTCGCCGTGGAGCGTGCTAAGATTCACGCCGGGTAGAGGAGAACATGTTTTCAGGCATTGTTGAAGAGATGGGCGTCCTCAAGGCGGTCGAGCGCCATCCGGGCGGCGTGCGGCTGGTCTTCATGGCGAAGCAGATTCTGGACGACCTTGAAGTGGGTGACAGCGTGGCGGTCAACGGGGCCTGTCTTACGGTGGCTGCGCGAGAGCCGGATTCATTCCAAGCAGACCTCTCGCCGGAGACGCTGCAACGGACCACGCTGGGGCAACTGGCCGTCGGCGACGGCGTCAATTTGGAGCGGTCGTTGCGCTTCAACGGCCGGATCGGCGGCCATCTCGTGAACGGCCACGTGGACGGCGTCGGGCGGATTGCCGACCGCCGGCAGGAGGGCCAGGCGCTGTTGCTGACGATCGAGGCGCCGAAGGAGCTGTTGCGCTACTGCGTGGAGAAAGGCTCGATCGCCGTGGACGGCATCAGCCTGACGATCAACCGGATCGACGGCGGCCGGATCGGCGTCTCGATCGTGCCCCACACGGCCCAGGCCACGACGCTGGGCGTGAAAGGCGCCGGCGCAGCCGTCAACCTGGAGGCCGACCTCATCGCCAAGCACATCGAGCGATTGTTGCAAGGTGATCGCGGCGGGGACGGGCCGAAAATCGATCTGGATTACATGAAACGAAAAGGGTTGCTTTAGGCGGTGGGCTGAAATCCAATCTCATTCAAGCTCGTAATGCTGGCTAGAGCCAGAATCGGCGTAGTTCACCGGCCATAGCGGGTTTTCAGCTCCTTCAGAGAAACGGTGCGGCCGGCCGCCACATCTTCAAGTCCCCGAATCGCTTCTCTCAGCAGTATGAGATGAATTTGCTTTTGCTCTATATCTTTAGGGGCGATCATCACTGCTGTCCGAGGCTTTCGGGGCCGGTGATGCCGAGGCTATCCATCTTGTACTTGAGAATGCGCCGGCTGATGCCCAGCAACTGGGCGGCGTGGGTCTGCACGAAGTTGGCCCGCTTCAGGGCGTCGACGATCAATTCTCGCTCGAACTCCATCACCGCGAACTCGAACGACTGGCGGCCGGCCGTCACCTGATCCTTCATCTGCACGCCCTTCGTGTCGCTGCGCAGGCGCAGGGGCAGGTCGTTGACTGTAATTTCCTCGGCGTCATTGATCGTCAGAATCTGCTCGACGACGTTTTCCATCTCCCGGATGTTGCCCGGCCAGGGGTAATGGGTCAGCAGGGACAACACGTCGGCCGCGATCTGCTTGGGCGGCTGGCCCCGCTCGGCC
>JBFMAJ010000205.1:0-3779 GCA_040755775.1 Nitrospirota bacterium | reverse complement strand
GCGTAAATGGAGCCGATCACGCTGCCGTCGCTTTTGCTGGCAATCCTCTTCTGGATCGCCTATTTTGCCGTCGTGGTTGTGATCTGCCATGTTTCCTACATGAAGCTGCGCGGCGAGCCGCCGAAATCGCCCAACGTCACGATCATGGTCGACGGCAAACAGGTCTCCGCCCTGGCCCAATGGGAAGCGCGGGACAAGCGGCTGCAGCGGCTCTTTCTGGGCCTGGCGATTTTCCTGGCCGTGCTGCTGCCGCTGTTTCTGCCCTGGCTGTTGCGGGCGCGGTAAGTCTTTTATTGCACCACAAATCCGCCAACCAGAGTGGTCGACAAGCCGCCGCTCGCCGCGGGATTGGCGACAGTCACGTCATACGTCCCGGCGGGCAGCGACGTATTCGGCCACCAGAACTTGACCTGGGTGCCATTGGTATAGACGTATCGAACCGTCGCGGTGGCGCTGGAACCTGAAACCGTCACGCCAGAGAGCGTGCCGCCCGGCCCCTGGATGGTGATGGTTGAACCCAAGAGGAAGTTCGACCCATAGATCGTGATCGACCGGCTGGTCGTCACGCCGTAGGTGACCGTCGCCGGGCTCAGGGACGTGATCGCCGGTTGGGCCGGTTGGACCGTAAAGGCTCCCGCCAAGGTCGCGCCGAGCCCGCCGGCCGCGGCGGGATTGGTCACGGTCACGGTGTAAGCACCAGGCGCCAGCGCCGTGTTCGGCCACCAGACGCTGAGCCGGGTGCTGTTAACATAGACATACCGGACGGTCGCGGTCGCCATCGAGCCGGCTACGGTCGCCCCGCTCAGGCTTCCGAGGGTGATCGTCGCCCCGTTGACGAAGTTGGAACCGTTGATCGTGAGCGCCCGGCTGGCGTCAACCCCGTATCGAAGCGGCGTGGGGCTGACGGAACTGACCGTCGGCTGCGGTGGATTGACAGTGAAGGCTCCCGCCAGGGTCGCACCCAGGCCGCCGGCGGCGGCCGGATTGGTCACGGTCACCGCATACGATCCCGGCGCCAGCGCCGTGTTCGGCCACCAGAATTTCACTTGGCTGCTGCTGGTGTAGACATACCGGACGGTCGCGCTGGCGATCGAGCCCGCGACCGTTGTCCCGGTCAGGCTGCCTACAGTAATCGTCGCCCCGTTCGCGAAGTTCGAGCCGGAGATCGTCACAGACTGATTTGCACTGACCCCATATGTCACCGTTGCGGGGGTCACGGAGGCGACCGATGGCTGCGGCGCATTGACCGTAAAGCCGGCGGTCAACGACGCCGACAGGCCGCCGGCGGCGGCCGGATTGGTCACGGTCACGGTGTAAGCGCCAGGCGCCAGCGCCGTGTTCGGCCACCAGAATTTCACTTGGCTGCTGCTGGTATAGACATATCTAACCGTCGCGCTGGCCGTCGAGCCGGCCACGGTCGCCCCGCTGAGGCTCCCCACCGTGATCGTCGCCCCGTTCATAAAGCGGGAGCCGGAAATTGTCACCGACTGGCTGGCCGAAACCCCGTACGTGACCGGACTCGGGCTGGTCGACGTGATCGCCGGTTGAGGAGCGGCGACCGTAAAGCCCCCGGCCAGCGTCGCCGACAGCCCTCCCGCGGCGGAAGGGTTGGTCACCTGCACACCATAGGCGCCCGGCGCCAATGACGTGTTCGGCCACCAGACGCTGAGCCGCGTGCTGTTAATATAGACGAACGGATTAGTCGCGGTGGCCGAGGTGCCGGCCACGGTGGTGCCCGTCAAACTCCCAAGGCTGATCACCGCCCCGCCCAGAAAATTCGACCCGTAGATCGTGATCGCGCGGCTTGTATCAATGCCGTACGTCACTGCTGCCGGACTGATGGAGCTGACCGCCGGCTGCGGGGCATTCACGGTGAAGCCGGACGGCAGCCTGCCGGTGAAGCCTCCCGCGCCGGCCGGAAGCGTCACGTCGACGTTATAGGCGCCGGGTGCAAGCGACGTATTGGGCCACCAGAAGCTGAGCCGGCCGCTGTTCACATACACAAACGGATTGCTGGCGGAGGCCGCCGTCCCGCCGACGGTCGTTCCGGACAGGCCGCCGATCGTGATCGTCGAGCCGAGAACAAAATTGACCCCATTGATGGTGACGGCCTTGCTGGCCTCAATCCCGTAGGTGACTTGATATGGGCTCACGGACGACACCGCCGGCACCTGAGGGGAAACGAAAATCGTCGTCGCGGTGCAGGCGGAGTTATTGCCCTCCTGTTCCTCCACGGACACGTCATAGACATCGGCGAGTGCGCAGAGGTAGTAATCGCCCTGCGGCGTCCCGGCGGGAACGGTCAACAGCGACGGATAAGCGCTGCTCTGACCGGCGCCGAGGCCGGGAACAATCCGCCATGACGGAGGCGTGCCGTTGATGCTCGCGGTTGCGTAATTAAAGGCGATGTCATCTGTGCCGCCGTAAACCGAATCGGCCGAAAGGTGAAACGCGATCACAAAGGGGCCGGCCGCGCTGCTTCCCTGGTTGGTGACGGTGTTGGCCAGGTCCAGTCCGCCGCTCGGCGCGACGTTTGTGGTGGTCGTCGACAGCGCGCTCATGATGAGATCGGGCAGGGCGGGCGGCGAAGAGGAGGCCGCATACGTGATGGTCGCCATATCGAGATCCCCGGCCGTACTTTGACTGGATCCCGCCACATAGACGTTGCCGGCCGGATCCACCGCAATGGCTTTCCCGACATCACCGCCGTCCTCCATGCTGATCACGACGGGCGCGGTCGATCCCGCATGGTCGTAGCGCACTTCCCAGAGTTGGTTCCCCTCCGGATCGTACTTGACGGTCGCGAAATCATAGTCCCGGCCGTTGTGGCTCCGGCCCGTGACGTAGCTGTTGCCCGACACATCGACGGCCAAATCCAGCGGCGTATTGGCATTTCCGCGAGCATACCGGGCCGCCCACAGTTGCGCGCCATCACCGCTGTATTTGACCGTGGCGTAATCGAGGCTGCTGTCCGGGGGATTGGAGAGCGTCCCATGCCAGCTTTCGCCGGTGACAATCACATTGCCGGCGCCGTCCACGGCAATGGCGGTCGGATTCTCCAGCACGTTGCTGCCCTCGGCATAATAGGCCGTCCAGAGCCGGTTGCCGCTGGAATCGTATTTGTAGGTGTAAAAGCCCCGCGGGGTGAGGTAGAGATTCTTGCTGGGGCCGGTGACATAGATGTTCCCCGCGCCGTCGACCGCCGCGGCGTCGAACCGGTCGTCGGTCGCCATCGTCCACAGTTCGTTCCCGTCGGTATCGTACTTAATGATTCGGTAGTCGCCTGGTTCGAACTTAAAGGATCGCACCGCGAAGAGGTAGACGCCTCCCGACGGATCCAGGGCCAGATCTACCACAAAGGGGTATTCCGAAGGCGGCGCCGTTTGTCGAGTCCACAATTCATTGCCGGAGGCGTCATACTTGATCGTGACGAAGTTTCCGACGCCGGTGGGCGAATCGGTATTGGTCTCGCCCGCCACATAGACATTCCCCGCCGGATCCAACACAACGGCCTCGGCGATGTCAACGTCGGAACCGTCGAAGAACCTCACCCACAACGGGCTGCCGTCGAGCGAATCGTACTTGATCGTCACATATTCGCTGTCGGTGCAGATGCCCGATGCCAGCGCCGCCACGCAGCGGGTGCCCACGACGTAGACATTGCCGGCCGGATCGACCGCCATGTCGTAGGGCGTCTCCCCGCCGCCGGTGTTGAAATCGGTGTCATACCGGGCCTGCCAGAGCAGCGCGCCGGCGGCGCTGTATTTCAGCGTGACGAA
>JBFMAJ010000204.1:0-3829 GCA_040755775.1 Nitrospirota bacterium | reverse complement strand
GGGGACGCCGAGCGAGGCGGCCAATTCGACCTGGCTGATGTTCATCGGCTCCAGGAATTCTTTGAGCAAAATCTCCCCCGGGTGGGTCGGTCGTCGGTTTTTGGGCAGCATGTCGCTTCTCCTTTATCAGTGGTAATCGGTGATCTGAACGTCATGCGCCTGGCCGGCCGACCACCGGAACACGATGCGGTACTGATCGTTCACTCTGATGCTGTGGAATCCCGTCCATTCGCCTTTCAAGAGTTCCAGCCGATTCCCCGGCGGCGACGCCAGATCCATGAGCTCATGCGCCGTGTTGACCATATCCAGTTTCCGGGCAGTCACGGCCCAGAGCGTTCGCGGAATTTTCCGCGCCGCCTTGGAATTGATGCCATCGAAAATGTCCCGGGTCGTCGCATCCGCAAAATTGGCGATCACTGCCGAAAGTATAACACTTTAACATTATCTGTGCAATCGTACAGCATGGGCCACGGCTCCGGCAGCGCGGCGCACCGCTGATGGGGGCCATCACAGGGTGATCATGCCATGACTCGGCTCCTTGTTCTTGCGTTGTTTTTCTTGTGGTCTGCATTGGTGCAGTACGGCGACCTCTGTGCCCAGCCGTTCTTGCCGCCTCCAGGCCCCGAGAATAACGCGCGGTTCGTCGCCGACGTGACTGTGCCCGATGGCACCGTGTTCCAGCCAGGCGAGACATTCACGAAAACGTGGAGAGTCCTCAACAGCGGCTCGGTAGCATGGGAAAAGTATCAGCTCTTTTTCTCCCGAGGCGATCAGTTGGAAGGACCGGCCTTCGTCGAGATTTCCGCCACGCCGGCCGGGCGGGAGGTGGAGATCAGCGTGCCCATGAAGGCTCCGGGGCTGCCCGGCGTCTACCAAGGTCATTGGGGATTCCGCACCGCGGAAGGAAGACCATTTGGAGGGTCGATTTTTGTGTTGATCATGGTGCAGGGGAGACTGCCCGATGACGTTCAGGGTCGCCTGGGGAACAGACCGGTCCTCTATTTGGATGTGGATGGGGAAGAGCCGGTGATATCGGCGGTCTCTGCGGATGGAACATTGCGGAAGGGGCTGGTTCGCACGATCGGAACGGGTTGTTTAACTTGCGTGGGAAGCTCTTCGGCCGTTTGGTCGCCGGATGGCCGCTCCTTTGCGTTCGTGGCGCTGGACTACAACGGCACGGATTCGGTCCTCTATCGGCAGGAACTTGAGGGGGCTGCAAAAGAGATTATTCGGATGCCAAGTGGTCTGGAAGATCCCATCTGGTCGCCAGATGGAAAGAAAATTGCGCTGCTCGGCGAGGGACGGATTCATGTTGTGGACCTTGCTTCCAGATCGAATCGAACTTATTCGCTTGAAGCATTTCGCGAGACCCGCGGCCGTCCCGGCTCACGGTTTACTCTGAATCAATTCCGTTGGTCTCCCGCCGGGCGCCACCTTCTTTTTTCCTGGGGCGCCGCCTTGGTGCTGGACACGGAGAGCGGCCGAATCGATGTGATTTCGCGTCATCCGGTCTTTTCGGAGTGGGCATCGGATGGCAACGGAGTGTATTACATCGACCTGCTTTTTCAGAATAATGACGTTGAGGAGTTTGAAAATTGGGGCGGATTCTATTATCGCCCTTTGGGCCAGGCCAAGCCCGTTGAATTGATGGATGGTCCCGGGTTGATGGCATCGCTTGGCGTGACAAAACGCGATCTCGCGAGTGCTGCGCTGTGGCCCGGGTTTTTCACCGTGTCGCCCGATGGGACCGCCCTGGCGTTTTTAGTCCGGCGAAACAAGGTCAGCGATCTGTATCTTTATCGCACCAGGAAGAAGGTGGGTATTGATTTCAGCCGGCCTGAGCGAACAATCCGGATCAATGATCTGCCCATTAACCTGGAATGGTCGCCGGCCGGGAAGGGGATGGCCGGGATCGGGGAAGCCGGCGCCGGGCTGGGCATCAAGTTTTTAGACTTTGAGTCCGGGAGCTGGACGACGCTGGCGGTGATCCCGCCCCATGAGACGGTGTCGGCGATCTATGGCTTGGCCGGAAGAAAAGGGATTAGTTGGGCAGAGTAATGCTGACATGAGCCACGGCTCCGGCAGCGCGGCGCGCCGCTGATGGGTGCCTGCGGAGGGAGCAAAAGCTTAAAACTTCCAGTGGCTTGCAAATGTTCCCGTTGCCCTGTATCCTAAGGCTGTGCGGGGAGGGGACTGAACGATGAAACCATTCGATCGCATCACGTTTGATCCCAAGATCATGGGCGGGCGGGCCTGCATTCGCGGGATGCGCATGACCGTCGCTCATGTGGTCAACCTCGTGGCCAATGGCATGAGCACCAAAGAAATTCTGGCTGAACATCCCGACCTGGAGCCGGAGGATATCCGTCAGGCCCTGCAGTATGCCGCGTTTCTTGCCGGTGAAGAGACGTATCCGCTGCAGGAAGCCCACGGGTGAAATTCTTGCGATTGATGACTCTACGGTGATAGCCGGCTGTGAAACCGAAGTCGATAACCAATTATGTCATTACTGAGCATGCTTTCTTTGAAATGAAGCGACGTGGCATCAACGAGGAGATGATTCGGGCCGTGTTGAATGCACCGGAACAGGGGATGGATGTTCGTCCTGGCAGGATTGTTTTGCAGTCGCGCATTCCAGCGGGATCACCCAGCAGGACATATTTAATGCGGGTGTTCGTGGATGTGGACCGTCAGCCCGCAGAAGTGGTGACGGCGTATTGCACCAGCAAAGTTTCAAAATATTGGAGGGGCGCCTCATGAAGGTCAGCTACGACCACAAGACGGATACGTTGAGCGTGATCTTGCAGGAAACTGCCCAGATCGCCGAGAGCGACGAAGACAAACCCGGTGTGATTCTGGACTACGATACAAAAGGAAATCTCGTCTCGCTGGAGATTCTGGATGCCTCCAAACGCGTGACGGAGACTCGTAAGATCGAATTTCAGATGACGGAGTAGCAGTCAGCGTTGAGTATGGCCGCAATGGACTATCAACGCGACATTGTCCGTGACCCGAAGATCTGCGGCGAACAGTATATGTTTATCCCATAATAACGTCTCTATCCGGCCTGGCGATGGCCATGAGCGATAAGATCGTCAAATCGAAAACCGAATGGCGGCAACAGCTTTCCCCCGAGGCTTACTTCGTCACGCGGGAGGGCGAGACGGAACCGGCCTTTACCGGCAAATATCACCGGCACAAGGAACAGGGAATGTACCGGTGCGCCTGCTGCGGCCAGGCGCTCTTTTCTTCTGAGACCAAATTCGATTCCGGCACCGGCTGGCCCAGCTACTGGGCCCCGGCGTCCGAAGACTGTGTTGAAGAAAAGCTTGACCTCAGCGGGTTCGATCGCCGCATTGAAGTTGTGTGCAGCCGGTGCGATGCCCATCTGGGCCATGTCTTCGATGACGGTCCCGAACCCACGGGGCAACGCTACTGCATCAATTCCGCCGCGCTGGAGTTTGAAAAGCGGGGTTAGGGATGGATCCCCGTGTCCTACCAGACGCTGACCGACGCCGCGTCGTCGATCAGCCGCAATAATTCCCGGTAATCGATCGCGCCTTCCGCCGGGGGGCCGTCCGCCAGCCGGACGCTCTGAATGTCGGCCGGCACCGCGACCCCCGCCGCACCCGGACCGATCACCAGCAGGGGCAAGCCCGCGCCGCTGCGCTGCTGCTCGGCGGCCAGCGGGACGGCCTGCGCCGCCCTCGGCGAGACCAGCAGGTGCAACAATCGGCGCGGCGCGTCGGCCATCTTAAAAGATGATCACCCGGTCGGCGGCCGCCAGCGCGGCGGCGATGTCGGATTCCGAGACGGCCTTGTAGCGGAA
>JBFMAJ010000203.1:0-3833 GCA_040755775.1 Nitrospirota bacterium | reverse complement strand
GCTGGGCCGCTTGGTCCATCGTCTGCTGCAGATGCGATTGCAGCGACGCCATCGAAGCGCCATGCTCGGCCAGCGTCCGGTGCAGCGCCCGGCTTTGAGCCACCATGGGTTCAATCGAATGAATGATCTGCCGGCTGTCCGCCACCTGCTCGTCGCCGGCCTGCTGGATCTGCCGGGCGGCGAGCCGCGTCCGCTCCGCCAGCTCGATCGCGCGCTCGGCGACCCGGTGGTGGTCCAGGGCGACGCGCTGGATGGACTGCAGGATCGCGGTCATCTGTTCGATCGACCGCGCCAGCAACTCCACCCCCTGGTGGTGCTCTTCCATCGCCCGGCCGACGCCGTTCATCAGATCGGCGGCCCGCTGCGCCTGGCGCATGAGCTCGGCGAAAATATCGGCCGCCTCCAGCGACCATTTCGAGCCTTCATCGACGTGGAGCTGGAAGCGATGCACGACGTCGACGGCGCGGTCGGCGCCGGATTGCACCGAGCAGACCACGCCGGTGATCTCTTTGGCCGAGCGGGCGGTGCGGTCGGCCAGCACTCTGATTTCATCGGCCACCACCGAAAAGCTTTTGCCCTCCGATCCGCTTTGCGCCGCCAAAATGGCCGCGTTGAGCGCCAGCAAATTGGTTTGCTTCGTGATGCTCTCGATCACCGTCACGATTTTTCCGATCGCGCCCGATTGATCGCGAAGATCCTGGATCGCCGCGAGCGACTCGTCGACCGTCTGCCGGATGACGTGCAGGTGGTCATGCACCAGAGACCCCACTTCGCCGGCGCGCATCTGGGCCGCCTCCTGCATGGCGCCCGCGATCCGGGCGGCTTCCTGCGTCTGCTCGACGATGGCGCGCGTGCCGGCGCCCAGCTGCACCGCGGTCGCCCCGATGTCGGGCAGTTTGGCGCACAGGTCGCCGGCGTGGCCGCCGATTTCTTTGAGCGCGGAGGCCAGCTCGACCACGTTCGAGGAGGATTCGTCGGTCGAATCCTGAAAGGCGGCCACGCGTTGGCCGACCCGGCCGACGGCGGCGCCCAGTTCCGAGACCGAGGCGAAGACGGCGTCGATAAAGGCGGTTTGATGGTGCGCCTGTTCCGCCGCCGCCCGGCCGGCGCCGTCCATGGCGTGGATCGATTGCTGCATCAGCCGCCCGTGCTCTTGCTGGGCCTGGCTGACGGTCATGAGCGAATGGCCGGCCTCCCGGCATTCTCCCGACAACGCGGCCAGCGTCGTCACGCCGCGGCCGACGGCCCGTTGGACCTCGTGCAGCCGCCCGGCCAGTTCGGACAGCATGGCGCGAGCCTCTGGAGACAGCGCGGCCGCGAGTTTGGCGTCCGGTTGGACGCCGTCCAATACGCGGCGAAGGCAGTGCAACAACGGCTCGGCCGCGGCCTGGCGCTGAAAGGCCAGGTTCAGCACGGCCGCTCCGCCGGCGCCTGGTGAACGGTCATCACCCGCTCCAACTCCAACAGAATGAACGTGCGCCCCTGCTCGTGCACGATCCCCCGCAGCAATTCCCGGTGCGGCGCGGCCAGCAACGGCGGCGGCGGATTCGCCTGCGACGGCTCGAATCCGATCAATCCCTGAACGCCGGCGACCAGCAAGCCGCCGAGGCCCTTGCCGGTCGAGAGCACCACCACCCGGCTCTTGGACGTGACGTTGCACGCGCCGAGTCCCAGCCGGCGGCTGACGTCAATCACGGGGATGACAATCCCCCGCAATGAACAAATGCCCTTCAGCCACTCCGGGGCCCTCGGCACGGCGGTCAGCTCCTCCGGGAGACGGATGATTTCCTTGATGAAGGGGACTTCGAGCAGATAGTCTTCATTGGCAACCCGGCAAATCAGCCATTGCCGCGCGACGGCCGGGGCGGATTCGGGCACCGCTTCCACCTCAACCGTCACCGTTCGATCCTCCCTCCGCCGCCCCGTCCGGATCGGGCTCGGCGGCCGGCAACGCGGCCCCGTCGGGCCCGGTTTGATCGGCGGCGCCGTCGGCCGGCGCCCCGGCGGTCATCTCGCGGTGAATGCGCTCAGCCGCCCGGCTGACCACCACGCCTTCGTCGGTCAATTGTTTGATCCGTTGCAGCACGTGCATGTCCTGCCGGCTGAATCGGCGGAACAATTTGGCGCCATGCCGCTCCAGGTAGGGTTTGACGACGCCGATCAGCACCCAGTAGTCGAGCTGCCGATGAGAGATCCCCACCTGACGGCAAATCTCCTTGGCGCCGAACGGGTGACTGTCGGCCTGCTCTTTGCCTCGCAGCTTTTCTTTCATCATCAGGTTGGAACCCATTGCGAAAACAAGATCCAGAATTCAGCCTTGTACATTGTGGGAGATGCAACCGTTATGCCAAGACCAGCTCCCAGGGGGTCTTCTAAATTGACTTATATATCAGTGGCTTGAACGATGACTACAAAATGGTGGGAGAATTGGCGGGGCCTTGGTGAACAAGAATGGAATTGAATGGGTAATGCATTGCCTAAAAATGTCACTATAGTCAGGGGGAGATGGCTCCTCTCCCCCTGACAACCCCCATCGCCGTACGGTTTGTGCTCAGGGCTCGCGTGTCAAACCGACGCTCGGCTTTGGATTAACCGGGTGCGGCTAGTTGGGCCGCTTCCTCCAGCAGGGCGGGGATATCTAACACGAGGACCATGCGCCGATTTCCCAATTCCGCGGCGCCGGCCACGCCGGGAATGATGCCCTTGAGCAGCTCTCCCATGGTTTTGATGACGATTTCCTGCTGACCGTCGATGGCGTCGGCCAGCAGTCCGAGGCGGTTTTCCGCCAGGCCCACCACCACGACGTACAATTCATCATGGGGTTCCGCCTGCGACGGACAGGCGAAATGCGTCCGCAACGGCAGGACCGGCAGCGTGCGGCCCCGCAGCTCGATCGCCTCCGCCCCGTCGACCGATTGGATGTCGGCCGGGGTGACCATGAGCGTTTCCGTGACGTTGCTCAGCGGGATCGCGAACGTTTCCGAACCGGCCTTGACCAGCAGCGCGCGCACGATCACCAGCGTGATCGGGAGCGTAATCGTGAAGGTCGTCCCGCCGCCCGGCGTCGATTTGACGTCAACAAGTCCGTTGAAGGCCGCGATGTTTTTCGCCACCACGTCCAGGCCGACGCCCCTGCCGGATATTTCGCTCACTTGCTCGCTGGTGCTGAAACCCGGCTGAAACAGGAAATTGATCAATGCGGCGTCGTCGTAGGTCTTGTTGGGATCGGCCAAGCCCCGCCGAATCGCCGCGTCGCGCACCTTGGCTAGGTCGAGTCCACGGCCGTCGTCCTGCACTTCGATGACGACGCTGGTGCCCTGGGGTTTGGCTCGCAGCAGGATCTGACCCGCGGCGGGCTGCCCGGCCGCTTCCCGCGCCGCCGCCGGTTCGATGCCGTGGTCCATCGAATTGCGGATCAGATGGAGCAGCGGGTCCGCAATCGCCTCCACCATCGTTTTATCCAGGCGGGTTTCATCGCCTTGCATGCGAAGATCGACGGCTTTGCCGAGCTCGCGTGATAATTTTCTGGCCGCCCGGGTCAGCCGGTCGAATAACTGCCCCAACGGCACCATCCGGGCCTCGACCAACCCTTCCTGCAGTTCGCTCAGCCGGTGCTCGATCGTCTGCACGGCTTTGAGCAAGTCGCCGGCCAGGCCGGCCGTGCCTTCCCGATCCAGCAGCTCCTTGGCCAATTGGTAGAGCACGGCCTTTTGCAGCACCAGCTCACCCATGATGTTGAGCAAATGGTCGAGTTGGCCGATCTCCACCCGGACCGTGTCGCTGAGGCTTTTAATCGACGTGACCCCGTCGGCGGTCGGCGGCTCGCCGGCGCC